>CAYSMH010000001.1:0-98200 GCA_964432275.1 uncultured Candidatus Saccharibacteria bacterium
TATCCACGCCGCCAGCGTTCATCCTGAGCTAGGATCAAACTCTTCTTAAAAGTCAGTAAACTGACTTAGATCGAGGCAAGAGAAAAATGACTTTTGATCATATGTCTTCTTGCCACTGGATTATTGTTATCCAATTTCAAATAGATATGGTTACTCGCATTCTTTTAATGCATATAGTACTAAATTATTAAAGAATATGATGCACTCCAACTCCTCCATAGGATCTGGAGAGCGACCCCTATTATATACGGTAGTAATGGGAAGTCAAGCATAGGACAAATAGGTAAAATACCCTTATAAAACAACAAAAAAAAGTCGCCTTACGGGGGCGACTTAGGAAATGATTTTCGGTGGAGTAATAGTGCTCCCCCATAGTACAGCAAAAAGTAGGTCTTTTTCACATACCACACAATACGGTGCCTGCGGTACAGCTGGTGGCCATGGGCCGTGCAATACCTTGGTCGAATACCGTTTGGTAGTGAAATCCTGCATTGTGATACTCATGAGCCGTGGAGGTTCCACCAAGCATTGATCTGGTGAAATGCGTACTTCTGAAATACTAACCACGGGACGATACACGTAACGCTTACTTTCTATATATACATATGCGGGAGCAATACAAATCCCCATACCAACAACAATGATATCTATAGACTTCATAGTAGTGACTGGGTTTAATGAACAATGGGTTTCGAAGATCTATAATACTCTGTTTTTGAAATAAGTCAAAAAGAGGTTATATACACAAATCTTCGAGAGTGCAATTATGGAGCTCGCACTCTATGATTTCCTTCCAGTCTTCGGTACGACGCATATAGCCCTTTTTATACCGGCGATGCAAGAAATCGTACAGAAAACGCTCATCTCCTGGTACAAGCGTGCTTGGTAAGTTTTCAATGTCATACATACACGGGTTACGCATTTCCACCGTATCAATTGGCGTGCCGGAAAATGTTTCGCATATATAGAACAAGACTCGAAACGATGGTTCTCCAAACGGTACACTATCAGCAGGTCCATTGTAGAAATCAATCACTCCTACTGGTTCCAAATCCTTGGGGTCAAATACTATACCGCCCTCTTGATCAGGGTTGATACGAAACTCTTTTTTAGTTCCTGACTCTTCTCCTACTTCTTCCACAGTACTCTCTTGTGGAGTTTGTCCGGGTTTAATTTTGCCCCCATACCCCTTGGTGCCGACAATCTTGAATTGTTGATCAGCCATGAGTACTTGGTTTTTTATTCTATCGACGAAGTATACACAGGTTGCTTTTTTCATAACGATAAGTTTTTTGCTACTCTAGCACTTTCAGTAGATCCGGCAACTGGTCTACATAGGTTTCCATTATATTGCCATTTTTGATGTTCTCTGCATGACGAGCTACAGCTTGCGCCGAAGATACTTCTTGGGTATGAGCAGTCACCCACGTCTTGTTGGTCATTCTAAGCTTGCCATGTCGCTTCATGAAAAGTCCAAGCCAATAGTCGTCGGGATTTCGAGTGAGACCGAGTGTTGTCGTCAACTCAAATGATTTTTCCCACACCTTTCGCACAAAATCAATATCCCTTTTCCAAAACCCCATACTCGCGCCCCAAATCCATCGTTCAGTTTTTTTACTAAGTGTACAAAGGTATTTATTGAACACATTATGAATTTTTCCAAATACATTTCCCTCATATCGTACCCATGAACCGACAAACACATTACCCTGTCCCAATGTCCGCACCATAACTTCCACCCAATTTCTCGCCACATACGAGTCTCCATCAGTACAGACAATGATATCGCCAGATACATACTGCAGGCCTTTGATACGGGCATAGGTAATACCCTGCGGTCCCTGGAACTCAACGACAGTCACCGGGTACTGCCGTGCGATCGACACCGTACGATCCGTACAGTTGTGCGCGATGAGTACTATTTCATCTGGCTTTTGAGTTTGATTTAGAACAGAAGTAATACACTGCTCAATGTGTTGTTCTTCGTTGTGCGCGATGATGAGGACGGATGTTTTCATATGCATACATGAGAGGAACGTAATCTAGAAATTTCTTACGCTATTCACCCTCTTCCTCTGGAGTGATACCGAATTTTTTCATATAAAATTCAACCTTATCTTTGATTTTTTTCGCAAGATCTGGATACTCCGCTTCTATATCATCAATATCACTCTGTGCATATTCAAGTAATATTTCTTCTGCATCTTCTTTGTTAGTAAACCCCGCGTCAAGTGATAAAAAATTTTTTTCAAAATTAAACTCTGCTCGGGCACGTGGATCATCACCTGCTGCCTTATCACCTTCTGCCATCCATCGAGTTGATAGTTCATTTACTGCAATCACATCTGGATCATTATTATCCATCTCAAACGAACTAGTAATACCCTTATTAATAACTTTCTGATACGCAGCGATTACTTGCTCTTTTGTTACAGGAGCCTGCTCGTGCGATTCAAATTGGTTCGGACCTGGAAATTGTTCTGACATACAGCAATAGTACCACACATCCAGACTTGTTACTTTCACATCAAACAATTACTTCTTAATATAAAAAACTGATCAGACACGACGCTATATCTTCGTATCAATTCATCTGGAATTTGATGATGCTCGAGAAAAAAGAACCCTGTGTCAGACAAAATTGATGCAATGTCTTGAATAAATTTCTCCTTTGAACGATCATTGAGATAGTCGTTGAGATTGAGTGTTTTGATTAACGAATGATTCATCTTTATAAAATTGTTTAGGTGATACCTTGCGGCAATAATTTACCCCTACCTTACCTTTTTCGTAAGAAAAGTCAAAATTTGCGAAGAGTGTCGTATTAGAACTAAACTCTGAAAAGTTCTGTAAGGTTATTTTGGTATTACTTCAGATTTAAAACTGACATGTCTCGAGCGGTCTATTGTTTGGAAACAAACTCTTTAAATTTTTCTACATCTGATCTAGAACCAAGAATATGTATTTGACTTGGATTAAAGACTACATAAATGGTCGATACTATATCTGTCTTTTTTAATCCATCTTTCACATTTTTTATTACAACTCCATCATTTCCATTTTCTTTTCCGTCTCTCACTAGATTGCCGATAGACCGGGTTTCCTTGCTATTGTTTGGATATATTTTAAACCATTCAGAATTATTTCCTTCGACAACATACGGGTTCATAATATTTAATAGAACAGCTTTAAGGCTGGGATCTCTTTCTGTATCAAACTTTTCTTGATATTCTTTGGCAACTTCCAAGTTGCTCGAAAAGTATGTATCGTTATTTTGGCTAAAGTCATCAAAACTCTTATTACTGCCGTGGTACAGAACATTCCGTGTCTTACTTTCAGGGAAAATGGTATTCAAGTAATCGCAATATTGCTCTTTCGTCCCAATCTCGACAAGTCCTGAATATTGCTCAAATAGGAAATCCACTCCTTCTTTCGTATGAGATTTTTCAAGATTATTTTCCTTTTTAGGCATACTTTCATGCATATTGTTATATTATCAGAATTAGAACAAAGAATTACTATCTCGAGCTAGCTCTAAATGGCGGAGGATGTGAGATTCGAACTCACGGGCCGGTGAAGGCCGACGGTTTAGTAAACCGTTGATTTAAACCACTCATCCAATCCTCCGGATATGGTCGACGACGATTTTAGCATCATCGACCATTTTATGCGAGTACTAACTCGCCCGCTCAAACAATGGCCGATATTGGGCGCGATGTTGATACAGGAAGTAGATGTTCAAGAGAAGCATAAGGTTGCCCATGAGTGCTCCACCTGTCAAAAGTCCTCCATCGAGAAATGCGTGAAATGCGACAATGTTGATCGTGATCGGTAGGATGAGTAGTGCTGCAAGTCCTGCGCGTCCTCGCCACAGACACACAAGTGCTATTGCAAACACAACTGCATTGATGTAGATAATATATCCACCAGCATAGAGCGCACTGATAAATGCGAATGCTTCAGGGTTCGAATACATATCTGCAGTCGGCGCTGGGAAAATACCAAGCGCACCGAGGATCGGCATGATGAGTAGCAAACTGAGCGCAACCTTACAAATCACGTAAAATGTTTTCATACTATATATGGGTTCATTATTATGGATATCTATCTAGTGTAGCAGATACTAGAGTTTAGGTATTTATTATTTCTGAAATCCTTTCTTTATACCCATACGCACCAGTACTGCAACGATTGATACGACAAGTACTACGACAATAATCGTGATCGCCTTGGGGCCGATATATGCAGTCAGCACATTGCCCGCGTACACTCCTACAAATCCCCACAAATATGATCCGATCAAACTATAGACCATATACCGTCTCGTTCGCACACCCCTGATCGCAGCAAACAGTGATGGTGTCGACCGTACCACAGGTAGCAGTTTACCAAAGATACTGACGATCGCTAGATGTCGGTCAAACAGATCCCATGATCGCTGGTACTTCTCATGCGTGACAAATCGTGACACCCATGAGAGGTGTCGAAACTTCCTCCCCAGCACAAAGCCGGTCATATCTCCTGCAAAGCTCGTCGTACCCACCACGAGTGCTGCAAGTAGTGGCGAGAGTACTCCTTGCGCAGCGAGACTTCCTGCCAACAGTGCAATAGTTCCTCCAGGAAGTACTGACCCGATGATAGGCAACCCTTCGGTAAAAGAAAATACCCCAAGAAACAGTAACTGTATCGGCAACCCTACTGTCTGCGCTGCCCCAATAATCGTCGCAGAAAAATCTCCCATCTCTCTATATGAACAACAATACTACAAATGCAATCGCGTAGTACGTCACGAGGTTGTTGAGACTATCTGAAGCAAACTTTTTCCATGCAAGTGCGCGATCACAGTTACTCCAAATAATATTTGATCCAATCAATGGCAGTACAAATGCGGCCCATATCATGGTCACATAGCCATACACATCACCTCCTACCTGAGATGCGACAAAGACGATAAAGAACGCTGTACAAAACGATAGAAACAGCTGTCCGGCATAGCTCAGTGGCATTTTAGGTTTTGCTTCAGCTATTTTTTGTTGCTGTTCTTGTGCTGTGAGCTTGTCGAAGCCGAGATACTGCATGTGCCATTTACCCATCGGAGTTGCACCTGAGTACCAGAGTGTCCCTACTATTGCCGCAACTACTGCCCCACCAAGTGCCAAAAGAATCATTGATATCATATATATGTATACGTTATTGCTATACCGAGCAGTGTAGCACGGTACTATAGAGTCGATCGTATTTCTTTCATTCGCTCTTTGAGTAACTTTGCAATAAGTGTCTTGGGTACCCTTGAACTATATGGCACTCGTACACACCCTTTTGATGTAGAAAAGTCAGTAAGCATATCTCGACATGCCTCGATAGGGCCTGGTGTTGGATAAAGCCCTAGGTGTCCTTTCATAGCAGCAAAATAAAATAATGGTTTATCATGCCATGTATATGCAGGCATACCGTACGCAATACTTTCGTCGGCTTGTGGGACAGTACGCTCAATAACCGCACGAACTTCTACCAACATTGCCTGCGCTTTTTTATCAGCGCTTTGTATATAGTGATCTACTGTTTTATATTGCTTCATTGAGAATAAGTATACCTGATTTTGAAAAACCATCTCCTGTGAAATTATTACAACAATGGCTGTACCAGTCTCACAATATACGAATAACAACGATCCAGCATAGACACAGAACCATGTGGATCAAAGACGCTGCCAGAGACTCTCCACTTCTCTACGATCGTTCTGAGATCTCTGATCATAGCCGGATCATCGAAATACAGTCCTGCTTCCGCATTAAAATCAAATGACAGAGCATCAATATTTTGTGACCCGACGAGCGCGAGACTGTCATCCACAAGCAGAAGCTTGGCATGGTTCATAGTAGGGAGTGTATAAAACACGACACCTTCTTGTCCGAGTAGCCTCATGTACGTATAGTTTGCTTTGGTGATGAGAGTTATGTCGGTATTCTCTGGTACAAATATTTTTATCGACACACCCCTTTGGTGTGTTTCTCGCAAGAGCTTCTTGAACCATCGGTGCGGCAAAAAGTATGGAGTGATGATGATGACTTCTGTGGTAGCTTGCACAATAGCTTCCGTATAATAATCTCTCAACCGCGGGCGCTGTATCGACGGGAGATGTTCGAGGAACCAGATACGCGTACCTCCCCAGAGCGCTTTCTTGCGATAGCCGAGCAGGTGTCCATTTTTCCCTCCGCAGGCCTTGTACACTTTGGCAAATGACCGGATGAGTGAGTACACTACCTTTCCTTCTATACGAACAAGCAGATCATCCCACAAGCGAGCACCGTGGTGTATATTGACTCCTCCAACGAAACCGATCGTTTCATCGACAACTATGATCTTGCGATGCAGTCTTCGAAATAATTTTTTAAAAAAAAGAATCTCTACACCAGCACTCTTGAGTGTATCTACCGCAGCAGCAGATAGTTGTTTGCTTCCAAACGCATCAAGAACAACAATAACATTGATCCCCGATCTCGCTTTCTCAGCCAAGATACCCAGCAGTTCTTTGCCTTCAGTAGTATCGTCAATAAATATATACATCTCAATGTATATTGATTGTTTTGCAGAAGTGAGTGCGGTCTTAAACCCCTTCCATGCTGATTGTGAGCTCGTATAAAAAAGATGCTTCATGTGTATGTAATAGTAATCCTCACTTTTCTTTGCGGAGAGCGTCGTGTTAGAACCAAATGCCGACAAGCCCTGTAAGGTCATGTTAGCATTTTTTCAGATTTAAAATCGACACATCTCGAGCGCACCAAAAAGTGACAAAAGTGACAGTACTTCGACTTATTTTGATACATAACACTGTAACTATTTTGAGACAAAATAAGGGATGAAAGTGTATTAAATCTTCTCCCAAAACCCCTTAAACATCTCTCTTAAATTTTTAGCCATAACAGCATCATGTGTTTCCACAAGATAATGCGGGTGCTGATTGGTAACAATGAACAACACATAATCTCCAAGTATCGCATGCGTTGCGGTAAAATGAACTGTCTTGTCCCAGTATTTTACCTGTCGTTTTTCATTTGGAATCTTCTTTGCAAGCTCTTTTTCCGCTTGCTTATCATTTGTTATCAATCGTGTGCCAAAATCTTCAGGAAATATTTTCCAGTGATACTCAATCCATTCTTTGTATGATTCAAGGAGTGTTGCATCCTGAAATCCCCACCAGTTATGGTCATCATGTTTTTTAGCACTCTCAATCCATACGGGTAATTGCTTGAATAAAAAATCATTCATGTGTGACTCGTCAATAAAGCGTATTTTTGGTACCGAGTACTGCTTTGATTTTGGTAGAGCAGAAAGTTCACGAATAGTATCCTCTATCACCATCTTCTTTTGATTAAGCTTTTCTTCTTCAGCCTTATATAGATTTTTGAGTTCCTCTGGTGGCATGGCGGTATAGTATCTGTTCGTTCCGCCAAGGTCTTCATGGATAACCCCTTTCTTTATAAGCTCTTTTGAGACACTGTATACCGTAGTACGGTTAATTTTAGTGATTCTTGACACTGCCGCCGCAGAGAGTTTGCCGCTCTCAAGAATGCACAAATACACCGCAATTTCCTTATCGCTAAAGCCTAATTGTTGTAAGTATTGGTTTAACATAACTAGAGTATATACTGTTGTTGATACTGTGTCAACACTTTATTAGCCATATATTTAAGTATATTTATTGAAATATAACGGTTTTTATTTGAATATATATTGACAATTACTTTACAAAATGTTATAGTGTTGTCAGATGATAAAGTTTTTTGAATTTGAGTGGCTGAGCTCACCACTTAAATATCAAAACAATGAATACTTTATCAAACGAAAGAAACGTTCTTTATAACGAAATACTGGGTTCCGTTAAGAATTCTCCCATTGAGACAATAGAATTCGAAGGCAATACGTACCATTTCAAATTAGACTACAAATTGCCCTACGGCGAATGCCACTATGCCCGCGTGTTTTCCAAACTTATCTACCTGAAAGAATGCCTCGGCATTATTACTCCAAGCGATACGCTGTTGGAAACTACCTCCGGTTCTGGAGGACGCGCTGCCGCTGCTGTTGCAACCGCACTTGGATACAAGATCAAGATTGCGATTCCTGCAGGTGGCGAAAAGGCTCGTGAAAGAGCAATTGAAAAAGCTGGTGCAGAATTATATCTCACACCAGCCGAAGCGTATGTGAACGGATTTCCCGAGTTCATCAAGACATTTCTTGCTGAACATCCTGGAATCAAATATATCAACCACGTCATGGGAGATATATCCGGGAGAGGAAATACGATTAACGGCGCAGCAGTTGATGCGTTCAGGCCCTTTATCGAAGAAGTTGTGGAAGCTGGTGTTCAACCAGATGTTATCATTTGTCCTCTGGGTAATGGTACAACTACACTTCCAATGGTAACTGGTTTCAAATCCCTATTTCGCAAAGCGAAAGTGTTTGGATTTGAATCAGTGGCAGCAGGTAATGCTCATAGAAAATATTATCCAGGAAAGTACGAAAGAATTTTCGGTATCGATCCAGATATATTTTCAAGACATGACTTACCCGGCTCATCTCCATCGCACACTACTTTTCCAATGCCCGCACTCGATGCGGCAATACCATTACTCGACGGTGTTGGAATGGTGACAAGTGATTTCATTGACAATCTTTTTATGGAAACTATTGGTTTTAAACCAAAAGACAAAAGTGATTGGGTTGTAAAATGGGATGACTTTCATCATGAAGCGCTTATAGATTTTGGTCGCACTGGAAAAGCAGGATTTGCATTGGCGGTTACCATGGCACAGAAAGAGAAAATGACCGGTAAACATTTTCTTATCCCTGTGTTCGATGCAGCATGGCATTACGATAGCTAATTTACCGAGGACAAAAGAAGATCCTAATCGTAAAACTTCTAACAAGTCGATACTTTAAATAGTGTCGACTTTTTTCTTTCTAACCCTCACTAATTCGCGACCATGCGACGTATTTCTTAGTCTGCATAGCTATGCACCACCCACCAGTCTGTCATTAATTATATATGGAGACATATACCACAGCTCGTATTGGAAAGGAGGTTATTGCACCAGTACAAAAAATTAAATACGTTTTGTATGCTCGTAAATCGACCGAATCAGAAGAACGACAAGTACTTTCGATTGATTCGCAGATAAAGGAAATGCTTGAACTTGCTGAACGTGACGGCTTGGAGGTTGTTGAGATCAGGCGAGAATCTCACAGTGCAAAAGAATCAGGACAACGACCTGTATATAAGGAAATTTTGGAAGATGTGCGAAGAGGACGATTCAATGGAATCCTTACATGGGCACCTGATCGGTTAAGTAGAAACGCGGGTGACCTTGGAAGCATTGTCGATCTCATGGATCAGCAACTTCTAATGGAGATTCGTACTTATGGTCAGCAGTTTAAAAACTCACCGAACGAAAAATTCCTCTTGATGATCTTGTGTTCGCAAGCCAAGCTCGAAAACGACAACAAGAGTATTAATGTTAAACGAGGATTAAGAACGAGAGTTGAAATGGGATTATGGCCTGGTCCTGCCCCAACTGGATACATGAAAGAAAAACGAACGGATCGGAAATGCGAAACGCTTATCGATCCCGAAAGAGCACCGACGATCAAGAAGATGTTTGAAAGAGTTGCCTACGAGCATTGGAGCGGAAGAAAGATATACAACTGGCTCAGATTCGATCTGAACTTTAGAAGTGCATATGGGAAGAAACATTTGAGTCTCGGAAACATTTATAGAATTTTAGATAACACTTTTTATTATGGAGTTTTTGAATATCCGAGACAGTCAGGCAATTGGTATACAGGGAAACACGAGCCAATCATTACCAAAGAATTATTTACTCTCGTACAAGAACAGATAAAAAGCCAAGTGTTGCGGGTCGAAGGCAAGGAGTTCGCTTTCACAAAAATGATGGTCTGTGGACTGTGCGGATCTGGTATATCTGCCGATGAAAAATTCAAGAAGTACAAAAATGGAACTGTTCAAAGATATGTCTATTACGGATGCACCAAAGCCAGAGGTGCTGATTGCAAATGTGGCTATACCGAAGAGAAAGAGATACTCAAACAGTTTGAAGAATTGATCGACAAGATCAATCTGAATGAGATCGAGGTCAAAGAAAGAATTAAAGCTGATGTTGAACGATTCTCTAAACTACAAAAGTTCCTTCTCGGAACTAAGGAAAAGATTGATATTCCAAGCATCGATATTCGAGGATATGCAAAGTACATTTTGAAAGAGGGATCGAACCTTGAAAAGCGAGAATTGCTTGGGTGTTTAAAGTCTAAAATTCTATTAAGCCAGAAGAAGATTAGTCTAGAGAAATAAGTTCAAAAATGATAAAATGAGTTTGTTATGAACTCAACTCATGTAAAAATCGTAGTTTTCGCACCAGAAACCCATACAGACATAGTTCGCGAAGCTATGGGTAAGGCTGGTGCAGGAAAGATCGGAAACTATAGCCACTGCTCTTTCTCTTCAAAAGGGATTGGTCGCTTTAAGCCTGAAGACGGAGCAAATCCTCATATTGGAGAAGTTGGAAAATTTGAAGAGGTTGCTGAGGAAAGAATTGAAACTGTCTGCTCAAGAGAGAAACTGCGGGAGGTTATTTTTGCGATAAAAGAAGTTCATCCTTATGATGAGGTTGCTTTGGATGTATACCCACTTGAAAACTATGAATAAAATAAACCTCTCGAACGTAACTCTTCTTGGTATTGATTGTGTAAATACTGAACGTCTCGCTGAGGCAATGAATGTATCACAGGAAGGCTTGGAATTTGGCGCAATTAAGCTTCTTACCTCACTACCAACAAACGATCCTCGTAAGGTAGCAATACCACATATCGGTTCGATCGAAGAATTTTCTCGTTTTTGTATTGAAGATTTATATAAATATGTAGATACTGAATTCGTACTGTTGGTGCAATATGATGGTTTTGTGCTTAATCCAGAGAGTTGGACAGATGAGTTTCTGAAATATGACTATATTGGAGCACCTTGGCTTGTTGCGAACTGGTCTGTGAGAGATTTTAATTTTCCACCAGAATCTCTTGGCACCCTCATTGTTGGAAATGGAGGTTTCTGCCTCAGAAGTAAGAATTTTCTAGAAACATCTGCTCGATTATCAAAAGACAGAGAGCTTCCAAAGAATAACCCTGAGGATGTTGCGATGTGTGTTTGGTATAGAGATAAATTTGAGAATGCAGGTATTAAATTTGCACCACCAGAGATTGCTTCACTATTTTCAATTGAAGGCACTGATCATGAATATAGGAAACAATTCGGATTTCACGGATTCGCTTGGACTGATATCCAAACATGGATAGATAGCCACCCGCAATATTCAACTGTTGTTGAAACTTTTAACAAAGCAAAAATATCACGCTTTCATTCATCGTTAACTCTGGAACGGGAAAATAAGCTGGGTAAAATAAAAGAAGTTTTTGAGAATATTGCTCTCGAGGGTCATGTGCTTGGATCTGTTGCACGCAGAGATTCAGACCCTTACAGCGATCTTGATGTTTGGATTACTTTTAAAGACGAAGACTTCCTTTCCGCCATGGAAAATAGAACTGATTTGTTTAGTAAAATTGGACAAGTAATCCGCATAGTTGAACCACACCAAAACGCTCCTATCGATGGGATTTTCTCAGCGGTATTATTTAAGACCTCAAAGCGACTACTGACTGTAGACTTTTATCTTTGCCCACAATCTACTGCGTTCACTACAGATGAAAGTAAGAAGATATTTGGTGATGACAGTTTGTTTCCTATCGGTAAACTCGGATTAAATCCACAATCAAAAACTGTTACTGTGGAGTATAGAATTGATTTTTGTACTGGATTTTTGATGACATCTATCAAAAAGTTGGCTCGAAAAAATGACCAACCCCTTGATGCTCTTTTGAAAGAATATGGATATCTCAGAGATAGGTATAGTATTCCTGTAAAAGAAATAGCTAATCCAGAACATACATTCGCACAACTCTTGCAGGTAAGCGAAAACCTGAAAGAAGTTGCAAATGACACACAAAAGAAAGTTATTACTGAAATCGAGAATTTCGCAAAACTCGTAGAAGAAAATCAAGAATAATCAAACAAAAAGAGCGACCTTGATCGCTCTTTTTGTTTACCTATTTCAGATAGCATGTCGTGCTACCTGCTAATGGCGGAGACGATGGGATTCGAACCCATGAGGCTTTGACACCTACCCCCTTAGCAAGGGGGCACATTCGACCACTCTGACACGTCTCCAATGGAGCTACTTTATCATATCTTTAGATCATATTGCTAGGATTACAAGATGAGTAATTTTTATGAATGGAACAATAAAAAGATTGCGATTAACAACAACCAGATTTTCAACCACCCCAAAGAACACGAGATATGGTGATGTAGTGTTGGACTCAATATTGGCAGTGAGGTGTATGGAAAAGGTAGTGCATATGCCAGACCAGTACTGGTGATCAATGCAGAAGGTAGTGAGAGTTTTATTGGTATTCCACTTACTTCCAAAATAAAGAATAAAAAATATTCGTGCATTATCAAAACAGACGACAACACACTCCACACCGCACTGGTCTACCAAATCAGAAGTTTTGATAAACGAAGACTCACCAAGCGTAAGTACATCCTTTCATTACTTGAGTACACCAAGATACAGTCATACATTACAAAGCTCTATAAACTATAACAACCCCTTTCGGGGCTGTTGGCTTTTACAAGCAAGAGAGGAAACCTCTCAATAATTTTATTATACACTATCTATGCATCTGCTACAAGAAATCGTATACTCTACACATGCAACCGATTATCAAATCTCGTTTCGAACAGTTTTCTGATGGAGTATTTGCGATCGCGATCACGCTGCTTGCTATCGAACTTCATGCCCCCGAGATAGTTAGCCGTGATTTTGTTCAAGCGATTCGAGACCTTGCACCGTTTGTACCCTCGATCGCAACATTTGTGACATCGTTTGTCACGATCGCGATCTTTTGGGTCAACCACCACCAACTCACCGCACTCCTACAGACAATCAATCAGCGTCGCATACTATGGGCCAATGTGTTGTTTCTTTTGTTTCTCACACTGATCCCGTTTGTGACTCATGCACTGAGCTTTGAACCATTTAACCCCACTCGCATGATCGGGTACTGTCTCGTCCTTCTTGGTGGTTCTCTCTCGTTTTCATTATTGCGCTATTTTATTCACCGCAGTCTTGGAGAGACTCATGTACCTATGCGTCGCAGTGCATTTGGACCGATCGTGTACCTACTGGCAGCATTTGTAGCACTCGTTTCAGTTACTGCGTGCTACGTACTGGTTACTATCCCTGCACTCTACTACTTTTTACCTAAATCAAGCTCATAGCTATCTTTCTAGAGGATCCGTGGTATACTAGCTACGTTGTAATGTCCCCTCTCGAACAGGCGCGTTGCACGTTAGTAATAATCACAATCGTACATGAATAATAAAGTATTTGTTGGAAGTCTCTCATGGAGTACAACCAACGATGGGCTCGCTGCACACTTTGCAGCTGCAGGCACCGTTACCAAAGCAGACGTCCTCTTGGACAAGATGACTGGCAAAAGCAAAGGCTTCGGCTTCGTTGAATTTGCAACTGAAGAAGAAGCTCGCGCAGCTGTTGAGAAACTCAACCAGAGTGAACTCGATGGCCGCACTATCTTTGTTGATTTGGCTCGTCCAAAGACAGAAGGTGGAGGTAACCGCGGTGGCGGATTTGACCGACGCGCATAATAGAGAAATCTATACCTACAAAACCCCCGAGTATTCGGGGGTTTTGTGCTAGTGGTACACTACAGACAATGCTCAGTCTCTCATCCCCTGTCTCGTCGCTCGTTAGACTCAAAGAATCAACTAGACTTGGTCTTACAAAACTTGGGATTGCAACCATCCGCGATCTTCTCTATCACTTCCCGAGTCGGTACGCTGACGCATCAAGCTTCGTATCTATTGGCAACCTCACTGAAGGAATGGACGCAACAATCAGAGGTCGTGTTACAAAGCTTTCTGCAAAAAAGGGCTGGAAAAGTAAGATGACCATGACAGAAGGAGTTGTCGAAGATGTGAGCGGATCGATACATGTCGTATGGTTCAACCAACCATACCTTGCCAAGATGTTGCATGTAGGGGACGTTGTAGAACTCACCGGTCGTGTAAGCATGTACAAAGAAAAACCAACGCTCACCAACCCAAGTATGCGCGAAGAAAAAGTACTCCCCATCGACAGTCATGATTCACTCTTTGGAACAGATGATGACGCAGTACTCACTCCTATATATCCAGAGACTCGTGGTATATCAAGTGAGTGGTTTCGCCATACAATCGGGCGTGCACTTACTACACTTGACGATATTGTTGATCATATTCCTCAAACCATTCTCAAAGAATACTCACTTCCCACTCTAAAGACCGCACTCATTTGGATCCATAGTCCCAAGAAAAAAATCGATGCCCTCAAAGCACGCAAAAGATTCGCATTTGATGAAATACTTCTCATCAACCTCGCTCGACAAAAAGAACGTGCGGAAGTTGCGCAGAAAAAAGCCTATTGGATTGATGTAGCAAGTACAGATACTACATGGTTTACAACTCGATTTCCGTTTGCACTTACTGATGCACAAACATCTGCAACAAATCATATTTTAAAAGATCTCGAACGAGACATACCTATGTCGCGACTTCTTGAAGGTGATGTAGGAAGCGGCAAGACTGCAGTTGCAGCGATCGCAACGTACACCACTGTCATGAACAGGCCTAGTTCAAATGGTAAAAAGCAAACGTTTGGCAACCTCCAGGTCGCATACATGGCACCGACCGAAATACTCGCAACGCAGCATTTCGAATCATTCATCGAATTCTTTAAGGGTACTGGTATCTCTATCGCACTGATCACCGGCAGTGGCGCGCGCAAGTTCCCCACCAAAGTCGCATCGAGTCGTACACCATGGACCGATATTTCACGACCACAACTTAAGAAATGGATAAAAAATGGCGAGATACCCATAGTGATCGGTACCCACACCTTGATCCAAAAGAGTCTCGAGTTCAAACACCTCGCACTTGCGATCATCGACGAACAACATCGCTTTGGACTCAACCAGCGCAAAGGGTTAGCAAAAAAGGATACGCATTTCCCCCACCTCCTCTCTATGACCGCAACTCCGATACCTCGCACACTCGCGCTTACGATCTATGGAGATCTTGATCTCTCAGTACTCGATCAAATGCCTACCGGCAGAAAACAACCTCTTACGAAAATCATCTCACCCAAAGATCGTGACCAAGTATACGAAGATATAAAAAAAGAACTCTCATCTGGAAGACAACTGTATGTTATTTGCCCTCGCATTGATGAACCAGATCCTGACAAAGCAAAAGCAGTCCAAGCGCGATCAGTAGCAGCTGAAGCAAAACGATTGCAAGAAAAAGTATTTCCTTCATATCGTATCGGTATCTTGCATAGCAAAATGACCAAGGAGAAAAAAGAGTCTGTGATGCAATCATTTGCGCGACACGACATCGACATACTCGTTGCAACTTCAGTCGTGGAAGTGGGTGTCAATGTTCCCAACGCTACCGTAATGATTATTGAAGGAGCAGAACGGTTTGGTCTTTCGCAGCTCCACCAGCTGCGTGGACGAGTCATGCGCAGCTCTCATCAGCCATATTGCTATCTTTTTGCTGAAGCAAAAAGTGACAAAACCCGTGAACGACTCACGTATTTCGTCCAAGCAAAAAATGGATTTGAGCTCGCAGAGTATGATCTACAGCTGCGTGGCACCGGAGAACTCACCGGTATGAAACAGTGGGGTATCTCAGATATGGGTATGGAAGCACTGCGCAATCGCAAACTTGTCGAAGCAGCGCGCCAAAGCGCGATACACATCATCAAGACAGATCCAACACTTGCAGCACACCCACTCCTCTTGGAGCAAGTATCACGTATCGCACACATGCATTTTGAATAAAAAAACCGCCATTATAAAATGACGGGTAGTAAGCATAGGGGTTAATTATTTTGTCTTTGTTTGCTGCTCTTCTCTGATCTCTGGACCTTCGGTACCATCTTGTAAGATCGGCATTATTTTCCCGAGAGCTATCAAACCAAGAATCGCTAGAATAATGATAATGAACTTTTTCATGTGTATGATTTTTTGAGGTTTATTTAAATACATTATAGCACCTTTTATAGGTCTTGTCAAATGACTTTTTCGTGTTGTAGTACAAGGCTTTTGACAAAATACAATATATGTATTACTATAATCAAAAATATTCTTTACATCAAAACTTGTATACATGAGACAACTCAAAATCACTACACAGATTACCAACCGCGACTCTGCTGTACTGGAGAAATACCTTGTTGAAATTTCAAGAGTAGATCTCCTTACCCCTGAAGAAGAGGTCATACTTTCCCAGAAAATTAAAATGGGAGATCAACGCTCTCTCGACAAACTGGTTCAGGCTAACCTCAGGTTCGTGGTGTCTGTTGCAAAACAGTATCAGCACCAAGGCTTAAGCCTTCCCGATCTGATCAATGAAGGAAACCTTGGACTTATCAAGGCAGCGCAGCGATTTGATCATACCAAAGGCTTCAAGTTCATCTCCTACGCTGTGTGGTGGATCCGTCAATCAATCCTGCAAGCATTGGCCGAACAGGGTCGGATAGTACGACTGCCAGTAAATAAAGTCGGCACATACAACAAGGCCAACAGAGCGTATAATGCTTTTGAACAAGATCATGAAAGGGAGCCTTCCACAGAAGAACTGGCGGAATTACTAGAAATGAATGAAAGTGACCTCATCAACATTTTCCAGGACAACAATCGCCACACCTCACTAGATGCTCCTATCCATGAAGCAGAAAATATACCTATGGGTGACCTGCTCCGTGGAAACGATACAGCCGATGCCACTGCCATGCACGATTCACTCAAAACTGAGATCAACCGGGTACTAGCGAAGTTATCGCTTCGCGAAGCAGAAATTGTAAATGCATATTTCGGCTTAGACGGTGAAAACGGTATAACTGTCGAGCAAATTAGTCAAAAATACGATCTAACAAAAGAGCGTGTTCGCCAAATCAAAGAGCAAGCGGTCAAGCGTCTACAAAATCTCAAATGTAGTAGTATGTTGCTGAAATATTTAGGTTAATACTTCAACTTTAATGAATCCGGGATTATGATCCCGGATTTTTTACTACTTAGATTCGAAACTCGATCACGTCTCCGTCTTTGACGATGTATTCCTTTCCTTCAGTTCTGACCTTCCCTTTTGATCGAGCCTCTGCGTATGAACCGGCTGCGATGAGATCTTCGCACGCTACTACTTCTGCTCGGATAAACTTATCTTTGAAATCAGTATGGATCGCAGTACCCGCGATAGGTGCACTACTGCCTACTTTGATAGTCCATGCACGTGTCTCGTCTTCTCCTGTTGTGAAAAATGTCTCAAGTCCGAGAAGCTTGTATGCACCACTGATCAGATCATCAAACCCTTTTTCAAATACGCTATCGATCTTTACAAATGCGCCCGGCACATCAAACACTACATTTTCATTTGCCTCAGATGTGTTGAGCACGTAGAGCATTGGCTTGAGTGTGAGCAAGTTGAGCGACTTGATCATAAATCTCTCTTCATCAGTCGGTTGTGCTTCTATTGCAAGTTTGCCAGCTTCGAGTACTGCTTCGATACGCTTGAGCAACTCTTCTTCTTTGATCGCTTCTTTGTCCCCCTTCTTTACGTCCTTGGACAGAGTGCCAATACGCTTGGACACTATTTCCATATCAGCGAGTATAAGCTCGAGGTTGATCACGCCAATATCTGAGAGTGGATCGACCTTGTTTGCCACATGTATCACAGACGGATCTTGGAAGGTGCGCACTACGTGGGCGATCGCATCGACTTCACGAATGTTGGTCAAGAATTTATTGCCCAAACCTTCCCCTTTTGACGCCCCTGCTACGAGACCGGCAATGTCGACAAACTCGATTGCTGCAGGAATAGTTTTTACACTCTTTGAAAAGTCAGATAGTTTCTGTAGTCGTTCATCAGGTACTGGCACAATACCCACCGATGGGTCAATCGTACAAAATGGATAGTTCTCAGCCGGCACGCTCTTTTTCGTAAGCGCATTAAACAGCGTCGACTTACCGACGTTGGGGAGCCCGACGATACCGATGGATAAACTCATAGAACTGGATAATAGCAGGATCGGGCAAATAAAAAAAGCCCGCTACAATAACGGGCCTACATTGGGGAAATAAATTATTGACTCTTGGATTCCGTTTTAGGTAAAAGTCCACAATATTTATTTCTCCAAAGATTCTTTTCGGTGTTTGCCTTTTGCAATTCCTGCTTTAAATTTTTAAGCCGGCTTTCAAGTTGAGTAAATTCTTTGTCTGTTTTTTGTTCAAACTTCCAAATCGAAAGTTCTACCGGAGTCATTCCTTCAATCAATTTCAATTTATCTTCCAGTTCGCTGACATAAGAAGAAAGTACACCTTTTTCTATTCGAACTTTTTCAAGTTCTTGTGTAAGCAATTTTATTGCTTCACTTTCAGGATGGTCCCGAATTATCCTTAAAAGGATATTGTTTGCGTAAGAATCATTTTGCAGGTGATTCTTTCCCCTGGTGCGGTTATTTCCATCTTTTTTCATAAAAAATAATTTCCTATACTCTACTCCATTATTTGACAAAGTCAAGTTTAGGTTGTAAGATAATTCAAACAAAGCAATAATCATGGAAGATCTTTTGAAGCAATACAGGAAATGGTCCCCTCTTAAAGAGCGAGAGATTATTAAACCTTTCGCCACACTAGAAGAGGTTTGGTTACTACTCCACAACGATGAGTTCATTTCAAAAATCCACAGCGATAGGAAGTTTCTGATCTTTATTAGAAAAAAACTATTTTGGATTTTAGAGGAAAACAAAGATGACGTTTATCTCATGTTTAAACGGTTCGATGTGGGAGAATCTGATGAGGCTCTCATTAGTATCGCTGACCAGGTACTACTCACCTACTTTGAAAATAATTTGGTCTTTCTTGATTTATGTAAAATAAGTTCAAGAAATGACGAATATAACTCACTAAGAGCATATTCAATAAATTCAAAGAGGGGTAGTGACTACAAATCGCCCTTAAATTGACTATGTAAGGCTGTTCACGTAAGTGTTCAGCCTTTTTATTTCTTCCCCATCAACTGCATCAACGGCGCAAGTTCTGCACGATACTTTGCAATCTGTGATTTGTATTTCTCCATCACCGATACTGCTGCGTACATTTCATTCATGCCACCCTTCTTCTTTTCTTCTATTTCCTTTTGAATGTTTTCAAACAACGCCTTTACTTCAGGGTTTGATTCCAATGTCTTGAGTGACTGCGCAAGCTCAGGGTTGTCCGAGAGTTGCTGTGCGATCTGTTCTGCTTGTTCCTTTGGTACACCCTTCATTTGAAGGGTCTTTTTTATAAAAAATGATTTTAATCCCATATATACACACTATAGCGTGGTATTAGATTTTTGCAAAAAGATATAAAGCATGGTACAGTGAAAATTCAGCAAAGTTCATAATAAAATAATACAATCTCTAAGTCCGACGACGAATTGGATTGGGGATAAAATGAGGGGTAAAACCCTCTTTTTTAATTACTAGGTATAATAAACTCATGGCAACAATAACAGCGCTCAAAGCTCTCCATGACCACTGGCACGAGGTCAACACTTGCGCGCTCAAGGCGACCGCTACACGCCCGGTCTATGGTGATGGCAACGCTGCAGCACGAGTAGTGTTCATAGGTGAAGCACCAGGAAAAAAGGAAGACGAAACAGGCGTACCATTTGTCGGTGCTGCTGGGAAATTTCTCGCAGAGATGCTCGGGTCCGTCGGAATGAAGCGTGAGGACATCTATATCACCAACATCGTCAAATACCGTCCGCCCAATAACCGCGATCCTGAGCCCGAAGAAAAAGATGCATGTCGCGAGTGGCTCCACGCAGAGCTTGCTCTGATCAATCCGGATCTGATCGTCTTTCTCGGACGACATTCTATGAATGACTTTTTCCCAACTGAAAAAATATCAAATGTACACGGCAAACTACTTGTTAAAAAGTTTCCACACATCGCAACTACTCATTTCCTCCCGCTCTATCACCCTGCAGCGGCACTGTACAATGGCGCACTGCGTGCGCAACTCCTAAAAGACTTTGCAATAATCCCAAAACTACTTAAAGAAATAGGGAAATAAAAAATGCAGAACAGGGATGTTCTGCATTCAACTAACACATTCATACTTTAAATTCTCGCCAATTTCTCGCTGCGCCTAAATGAAAAAAAGATCGCATACGTTTTTTCTTTGCAGCTTTTTCTCGTGCTTCTATTTCTTCAGGATTGTCTGGGCACCAGTCTTTTTGTTGATGATCAAGATTAATTTTCTGACGAACAACGGGCTCTGCTTTCTTGCTAAACATTTTTTCTTTCTTTTCACCCAAGAACACAGGTATTGGTTCTTGTTGAGGAATAAGTTTTTGTACCCATTGACCGGGCTGTATCGTATTGAGCCCATCTTTAAACGATTCTTTTTTTCTTGGGTTACTCAACGATTCTTCTATCTCTTTACTTATGGGTGCAAGAAGGGACCAGTCTTCATTTTCAGCAGAGATATTGTCCGTATCGAACTTAAACACTTTGCCCTGCTTGTCTTCATGGTATTTAGTAAAAAACGTTCTCTTGATCGAATAAGAAAGTTGAGAGAAAAACTGTTGAAATTTTAGCACAATTGGATTGACCTCGTGTGTACTATTAGTTTCCATTATTTTGTTTTTTAAATGTGGTTAGTTAATGAGTTTTCTTTATTATACCCAAATATAATAAATAGTCAATATAGTCAGTCGTTACTCCAATGCACACCCGCCATGCACTTTGCGGTACTTTTTCCCCTTTTGGAATACTCGAAACACATATGGGAGCGGGACGATATGGGTGAAATACCGAAAGTCGATTATTGAGCGCAGCATCCACGGTATCCACCCTGTCATGATAAATGATCCATGATTGAAGACTGCCCACCCTACCCCGATTGGGATTACAAATGACGGCTTGACCGGCCGGTACGGTGCTGTAGGCTTGCGACGAGTCATTGCATGTATTTGGCGGGCAGTGTGTGCCCCATGATCAATAGCAGTCTGTGCGAGACCACTATATGGAGTAGCTGCGCCATCCCCGATCACAAACACATGGTCATCTCCTGGAAGTGTGAGTGTTGGCGATACAACGACTCGCTTGCGCTCGTCAAATGTCACTCCAGGTATTTGAGTAAATGCGGTGTTGATACGCGTCCCTGCAGTCCATATCACAGTACGAGCATTGACTGACATATCTTTGAGAAAGACTTCGGTAACTTCTTGCTCAGCAAGCGTGCGATTGACGAATATATTAACCCCCATTTTGCGTAGTCGTGCTTCAGCAAGTCGAGAAACTTTGGGTGGAAGCGTAGGAAGCACCCGAGGGTTTGACTCGATGAGGTCGATCGTAACAAAGCTTGGGTCTACTCCATGCTCAACTGCAACCGTAGTCAGATAGCTACGCAAGTCTCCTGCAAGCTCTACTCCTGACGGTCCGCCACCGACAATAAGTACATGGAGCATTGAAACAAGATCTTCTTTTGGGACGTTTTGTGCCTTGGCAAAAAGATCACAAAAATGTCGTTTAAGCCTAAGTGCTGCGGATACTGACTTGAAGCTATGTGAGAGCTCGGGCAACCCTTTGATATTGAAAAAATTAGTCTCACTACCGAGCGCGAGTACAAGATAGTCATACTCAATCTCTCTCGTTGTCTCACCTTCTTGTACCCGTATCACTTGCCGCGCTTGGTCGAGACCTGTATAGAGTGCCTGCACTACCGTGACGTCGCGTGTACCTACTATGTCCCGCACAGGGACCGATACCTCAATCGCAAGCGCGCCGGTGACGAGTTTGTAAAGGGCTGGATAGTATTCGAAAACGGGGTCCTTGGTCACCAATGTGATCGCGACGCGGGTGTGGAGCTTGTGGAGAGTCTTGATAGTCTCGATCCCGGCAAAGCCACTACCAACAATAACAACATGGGGGGTACTGGCTGATGAATGCATGAGCGTAGTATAGCAGCCTGGTATGGCAAGGCAAAAAGGTCGTGTATACTTGTAAGGTGCAGAACCCTCATTCGTCACAAGAGAAGATTGATCCCCGACAACCCGATGTAGAAACTCTCTTTTCTGAGCTGGTAGAGCGCTACCAAGACGCCATATTTCGATTTATATACTTCCGGGTAGCCAACCGAGCTATTGCGGTAGATATCACCCAAGACACCTTTACCAAGACATGGACATATCTACGAAACGGCAACACTATCGAATACCCCGAAGCATTTCTCTATCGAGCAGCGAAAAACGCGCTCATCGACTACTACAAAAAAGAGAAGTCTGGATCGCTCGATACTATGATCGAGGCAGGATTTGATCCTGCGTCTCACAAAGACACCGATGAAGTGCTTCGTCATGATGACATTGCGACGATTCGATCTCTTTTGGAAACACTCGACGAAGATAGTCGACAAATTATTTTCTTGCGCTATACGGAAGAAAAACCAATCGAAGAAATCGCAGCACTCTATGGCAAAAGTACCAATGCAATGACTGTCTACATTCACCGGATCATCAAAAAACTGCGCGAAAAATATCATGAAATATAACTTCGAACAACTCAATACACTCCGATCATTGAAACTCTCTGAAGAAGAACGAGGGCTTGTTCGAGCACATGTGCACTATCTCATGACAAATACCCCCATTAAAAGCGCGGTACCTTCACTGTTTCAACGTGGACTCCATCACGGTCTACGTATCGCACTATCAAGTTTTGCATTTTTCATATTTGTTGGAGGATTTGTATCTGCGGTTGCAGCCAATGCCCTCCCTGGAGATCCGCTCTATCCGGTAAAAGTTAGTTTCAACGAAGAAATTCAACTTTTTTTCCAAAAGACACCTGAGAAAAAAGTAGCGTACAACGCAAAACGTGTCGAAGCTCGGGTAAACGAAATCAAAACACTTGCGGAAACCAAAACTCTGACCAAGGCAAACCAAGCAACCGTCCAAAAAGCGCTCGATGCTCATATCAAAGATCTCTCGATAGATCTCACTACACTTAGTGATACGGCACCTTCAGCAGCACTGGCTGTCACTACCACGCTTGAAGACTCACTCAAGGCAAACAAAGCAATTCTCGAAAGTGTTATAGATCCAGCAAGTGAAGTTGCGGTGCAAACCGTAGACAACACGATTCAAGAAGTTTCAAATCAGGAAGTAAAAATTATTTCAAAAGAAATCGAAGCAATCTCAGCAGACATTACCGCAACCACTACTACCGCAATAGATCCGATTCTCCCCCTCTCTACGAGCGAGACTCCTCCCCCAAGTACTCCTGTCGAGCCATAACACGCTCAAGGAGTATCGACAAGCCGATAACGAACAACGAAACCGCACCAAAGATATATGCTCTGGTGCGGTTTCGTATGGGAGTATCCGATATTTCTGCTGGTGCATCATCCAGTACCATATCGGCACTTTCGGGGTATTCATACTCAGACTCCTCTGCATAGCTCGTAGCTGCTACATTGTTCACTACCGCAGGTATAGTGCTCGCAGCAACCCCGCCACTGGGATCAACGAGGAGTACACTTGCCGGCTGTCCGATCGAGAGCACAGTAAACGGGAGTGTTGTGGACGACTTGGCAGCGACGATCGTCATCTCGGGTACAGGGACCTTGGTAGTAGTCGTCACAAAGTACCATCCCGATAGATCGATATCGGTCGACGACGTATTTTTGATCTCTAGTGCTCGCTGATCTCGGATCGAGAGTATAAGGCCAGGTGCGATGACTGATACTTTTTGCGTACCCTTGAGTGTGTTGTTGACGTTCGTCGGGTCAGTGTAAAGAAATGAAACAACATAGGTACCTGGATAGCGATATGTGTGAGTGAGCTTCTCACTTTTGCTCTGCCAGTATCGTGTACCATCTCCCATGTTCCATGTATAAGTGCCGTAGAGTACGTTGTAACCATATTCAAACACAGGATGTGCCTCATACGTATATGGCTGACCGACGTACACAGTTTTCGGTATTGTAAATGCGATGTGTGGCTGGTTGGGCGATACTTTGGGTATCGGGTACGGATCTACCTCACTAGTAGCGATCGTGGCTACTGTGCCACCGCTCGGCTCTCCATCATCCGAGAGTCCTGTCTTGGGTGTCGCAGCAGCTGTCACCCATTCACCCTCTGCCCACTGCATCGTAGCCTTGGTACTTGCGTCACCAGCTGGCCACCCGCCCGCGAAACTGAGGCTCTCTATCGTTGTGCCGGCTAGATCGATGAGCACGAGGTCTTCGCCTGTATTTGCAAATCCGCTTGCACCAAATGCTCCCGCTTCATCATTGATGCCTGGTACCGCATCAGGTGCACTGGCTGTCGTTCGTTCAACAAGTAAATACTCACCGGCACCGATAGACTTGGTCATCGTAAATATAACCGCACCATCGCCTTGCATCAGTTTCCAACCTGCAAGATCGACACTATCTACCCCATCATTATAGAGCTCAAACCATTCTGAATACTGACTTGCACTAGTCCCCATCCATGCGATTTCAGTAATACGCACATCCGCGTGTGCTACTGATGGAATCAAAAATAGCACAAACGCCCCAACGTAAAAATAGTTCATTATTCCAATACTTTTTGCAGTTGCTCAGTCGAGACTTCTGCTGTATTCGGAGACACTAAATTACTACTAATATCTTTTTGTTCCGCGACAGGTATACTCGGTGGTGCGACTGTCGTAGGTGCTACAGGTACATCTTTCATTGCACTCTGAAGTGCAGCTTTCAAGAGATCGCGATTTTTTTCTGTTGGACCCCGCTCGGCATGTTTGACCGGCATGACTACTTGTCGCAATGGTTTCTCTCCCACAAACGGTGCCTCCGGTATTTTTTTCTCAACTGCATTAGTCTGTGAGCTCCCATCAATGGCATCAAGAAGATTTTTCAGTTCTGGTGATGCTTTTATTTCATGGGTATGAGCAACTTGTTGTTTGTTTTCTATCACAACCTCTTCTTCTTTTTTCTGAACAAAAGACGGTTCTTGCATACGCGGCGCCTTGTTCAACACTTTTGCAAATGGTTTGTGCACCTCATCTGTCGGTCGCGGAGTTTGGTTTTTGAACAATCCACGAGCAGGAGCACTGTTTCTAATAAATCCTGTAGCGGGTTGTTCGCGTGCAATAAATGGTCGAGGGGTTGCTCCTTCGGTAAATTTCTTCTTGGGTTTGTCATCCTGTGCACGATCTTCTGCGCCCTCTGCGAACCAGTCA
This sequence comes from uncultured Candidatus Saccharibacteria bacterium, assembly GCA_964432275.1. Classification (GTDB taxonomy): domain Bacteria; phylum Patescibacteriota; class Minisyncoccia; order Phycocordibacterales; family UBA9973; genus UBA4124. The sequence goes on from CAYSMH010000001.1 coordinate 25,464, forward strand.
GCAATATTTTTCTCTACTACTTCTTTAGGGTTAGCATATGTTGCACGTGAACTTTCGATCGCTTGATTACGGAAGGTGATCGTAGGTCGTGCAAGTGGCGGCAATGTTCGTGCTGAAAACGGTTGCGAACCAATATCGTTGATCATCAGCGATAAATAAATCTCTGCCATTCCCAGATTGATAATATCGTTTGCGGTAAACTGTGGTGCAAATACTTTTTCCAAAAGCTCAGCATCAAGTGGACCCACTCGAAATGAGATAGTCGTACCCACGTTACCAAACACTGCATCACGTACTTTTTCTTCCATTTGGGCAACATACTGATGAGCAATAATGAGTGCAAGTTTGTACTTGCGCGCCTCAGCCAAGATGTCGGCAAATGTTTCGTTAGCAAATGATTGAAACTCGTCGACGTAGAAATAGAAATTGGGTAGCCCGCCCATACGAGCATGCGAGAGTTCTGCACGACTCATAGCAGCAAGATAGATCTTGGTGATGATCATACTACCGAGAAGTGAAGTGTTGGTGTCTCCGATACGCCCCTTGGATAGGTTGATGATGAGAATCTTTTGGTCATCCATCACCTGACGAATATCAAATGTCGATTTGGCTTGACCAATAATATTGCGCACGAGTGGGTTGGCTGTAAATTGCCCGATCTTGTTTTGGATCGCAGGCACTGCCTCGGCTGCCATACGCTCGGTATAGTTGGCAAACTCTTCGGTCCAGAATGCTTTGACTGCAGCATCGGTGATGTTGTCGACAACCTTTTTACGAAATGCTTTTTCTGAAAGCATGCGGTTGACCCCGAGCAGTGTGGCACCAGGATACTCAAGGAGTGCGAGCAAGGTGTTGGTAAGGATGTACTCCATACGAGCAGACCATGCGTCTACCCATATTTTCTTGAACGTACTCATGAGGCCCGATACTACCAAATGTCGACGATCAGGTCCTACGTCTTCGAGTACGTTAAACGATATCGGGTTTTCGGTATCAAACGGCGCAAGATATACAACATCTTTAACACGATGCTCAGGGATGTACTCAAGCATTTTCTCGGCAAATGATCCGTGTGGATCAAGTACTGCGACGCCTTCACCGTGGACAATGTCTTGGATCGCCATGTTCTCGAGCAATGTAGACTTACCCACACCAGACTTACCAATCACATACATGTGACGAGTACGGTCGCGGCTTTTTATACCGAACTTGATACGCTGCCCCCTCGCATCGGTTTCGGCAAAGTACGTAACATGCTCCGGATCATAGGGAACGGTCATAGGTATGTATAGTATAGCAAATAAAAAAACCGCTACTATATAGCGGCTTTGTTTTTTACTTCTTTTTCTTTTTTAAAATAGCCTTAGTTCTTGGTACTGCTTTGTTTGGAGTACCTGGTTTGTGTTGCTTACGATTTCTCCTTGAACGTTTTTTAATTTTTTTACGAGGACGTACAACGCCTTCGTAATACGCTTTTTGGGCAAATAGTTCCTTGATTTCTTCGAGCTCTTTTTTAGTAATGCGACCAGTACTATTATCGGTAAGAAGAATTTTTTCAGATTTCCTAGTCACTGAAACCCAATGATATGTACCAATAGGACCTTCTTGTAACTCCATATAAGTATTGTTGGAATCGATAGGTCTATTCCTAAGCGCATCGACCAAAAATTTCCCAATAAGTACAGCTTTTTTGGAAAAATCTCCTGTCCTAAAAAGAGAAATAGTTAAAACTCTTTTTTCACCGATACCCAGCTTTGGTGAAGTAATATGGAACCAGATGCGACCAGACTTCGTTAATCCCCCTTTTTTCTCATCAATTGAAGTATGGCATATTAGTTTATGCCAATTTATTTCAGTTTGAAGCGATATCTGATTTTTGCTTTCTTTGATCCGTTGAAGTTTGGGGCTTTTTAGTTTTAAGACCAGTTTTATTCGCTCTTTCTCTTCGGCGGTTAAAATGTAGAAAGTAATTTTTAAAAGACCTGACTTGATCTTTCTGGAATGTTTCTCTGCTTCTTTCTTCGTAAGATTCATACGTTATTTATTTTTAAGGTTCAAAATTTATTGTCGTCAATACAATACCACATATTTACAAAAAAGAAAGACCGCTCGTTACGGTCTTTCTACTATCGGGATTGTCTACTATTTTGCAGTTTTCTTGGGTTTCTTTGCTTCTTTTTTACGTGAGTTGTTACCTTTTGCCATGAATGAATTGTTTATACTGTTATGTGTATAGTATAAGTCTCCTACTCTTTTTGTTCAAGCAGTATCATCATACGTGCAATACGCAACTCATCGTATGAATATTTATCTTTAAAAATTTCACGAATAGGAGCAAGTTGAGAGGTATCTGCAGCAATAAAGGCGTGCTTTATAGCTGCATAATCTTTGCGAACGCGCTCACTGACAAGGTAATCAATGTCGTCATAGGCAAGCCTGCGCTCACTGACCAGCTTCTCAATATGTCCAAAGATTGTGGTCGGTGCCAAGTCACGCTCTTTGCTTATAGTCTTGATCGGCTTACCCTGCAGTACAAGCATGAGGGTTGCTTCAAGGGTGTCGACTTTTTCTTTCTTGGGTTTCGATACCTTTTTACTCACGGTGCCACCACACGCGAGGATGAAGTTGCACTGCATCGTCTCCCGCTCACCTCTCGGGATGTCACCAAACATCACTGCTGCAGCCTCTGACTGCTGAACAAACGTGCTATCGATAGCGAGTATGCGCGGATGGACCTGAAACGTGCGCTCGTTCCATCCGAGCAGGTGTAGCCCATCGAGCGTACGCACACGAGAAAGTGCCACGTACCCTTGCCCGTACTCAAAGACTTCGCGCAGGTCCATGACTGCGCTGTCGAGTGACATACCCTGACTTTTGTGAATAGTGATCGCCCATGCGAGCCGGAGTGGTATCTGGGTGATACGCGCTTTTTCTTTGCCATTTTCTTCGACGATCCAGGATTCGGGCTCTATAGTGATACGTTCCCCGCTTTTGGTCTCAATCACAGGGTACTTGGTCATCGGTTCAAACGATACTACAGTGCCGAGTGTACCGTTGACGTATCCTTTTTGAGCATTGTTTTTCGTACACATGACTGTCGCCCCGACCTTGAGCATAAGTTTCTCAGGGGAAAGACACCCCTTTTGCAATGCAGCGACAAGTGAATCTTTACCCTTACTCGTCATAGTGTAGATGGTAGGTAAACTAGAGAGTCTAGCGAGTTCTTGATCATTTATAGTATCAACATCAGTGTTGTGTGAAAAAAGACGTGTGAGTGTCGCGTCAGGGTCGAGAGCGTCGTCTGCGTCGTAGCGCCGACGCTCGAGGTGTTGATGGTGTGTATCACTGTACGTGTTTTTGCGAATTGCAGAAAGTACTGACAGAAACTCATGGTCGCTCTGACGATGCTGCTCGGTCAGATAGCAGATCACCGGCTGCATACGACGCCACGCATCACTCTCAAATGCAAAACGTGCCTGATCCCCACTTCTGCTCACTGGCGGCAACTGAAAAAAGTCTCCGACGAGCACCACTTGTATCCCACCAAATGCTTCATCCCGACTGCGCATTTCACGACAAAGTATATCGATCATATCGAGTATCGCTGCATCGATCATAGAGACTTCGTCAATAATGAGTACCTTGGTGTTCTGAATGCGCTTAACCAGATACTCAGTTGTCGTGAGCTGATCAAGGTCATACGGACCTAGAGATCTTCGAATACCAATGCCACTCCATGAATGAATAGTTTGTCCATGAATATGTGTGGCTGCGATACCAGTCGATGCAGTGATCGCAGGCTCGACACCATGCGCTCGCAGATATGCCACGTACTGGTTGATCGTATGTGTTTTACCCGCACCAGGTTCTCCAGTGAGAAATACGTTTGCTCCAGTTTTGAGTATATCGAGCGCTTGGGCTTGGGTCATGTGGGGATAGTGTACTACAGGGAGATAAAAATAAAATAAAAAAAGCCACCCTTTAAAAAGGATGGCTTTCAGAAACTACAACAATCACGACTACTGCTGGGTGAAGTACTGAACCCCCAATGATCCAAATATGGCTCCATTGAATGATTTGGTACTCTGTCCAGGAATAGCGGAAAATACTGATCCTACATTTGCCCATGGTAAGTTGGAGATAGTACCTCCTGAGGTAGAGTTTTGTGTGGGAGTAATTTTTACATTACCTCCAGCTCCAGCGATGTTTAGAAATCCGGTTGGAATAAATACAGGATCCTGTGCGAGTATTTCTACTGCGATACCATTACCGCTATTGCGGAGTCCTGCTGGGGTGAAGTATGGAACAAACGTATATGTCTCACCAGGCGGAATGCGTTGATCCCGTGTTCCTGTAACATACGAAACATATACCGTGTTGGCACCTTCTCTCACTGTGTCTATGACCTGCGAACCTTTTACAAAGTCCACACGATTGTTCACATCAGATCCATTTACATACCATCCCAAATCATACACAGTCAAAGTGTCGTTGTTTCCTACGTCTGTAATAGTTATCACCATTGTAAACTGCGGGAAACTCATTGGGCTGGTGCCAGGATTTGTAATTTTTAACTCATACGCCTGCATAGGAACACTATCCTCGAGAAATACTCCGGTAATGTTGTGTCGAGTAAGTACAGGTACTGCTTCATAAGGCGAAAAATTAATTCGTTGTCCGACCGCCGTCAAAGAAGGTGAGCCGTCCATGAAATCAACAGTAACACTCATTTGAAGATATCCGTACGCAGAAGGATCTACATCACCGTACAGTACAACTTTGTACGTTGTATCTGTTTCGGAAACTGTCAGTGATCCTCCAGGGCCTGGTATGTTTTCACTCATAGGACCAGGTCGAACCTGAGAAAAATACTCAATAGATGAACCTTTCATTACATAGAATGAAAAATTCTTCAGCTTTGCAAAATCAATATCGGTTTCAGTTCCAAAACTAAAACTCACTGGTTTACGTTGGCTGGTGTAAGTTATTTCAAATCGTCCAATACCTGTATTTGTTTGCCCTATCAGGGTTCCTGGATTGTACGACCCATCAACTCTCAATGAAACATCGGTTGGTGGTTGAATGGTAATAGGTTCCTGTTTTTCACAAGACCCAAAAAGCATAAGTGCAGAGGCACAATAAAATGCGATTTTTTTCATATTGATTGTTTTATAGTTTTTGAAATGAGCTTATCCTCTGAACGGCAGAGGTACCCGGTTTGACTATATATTAGCATATATTTAAGAAAAAGTCAATATCTTGTCCGCCCGCATGGACTTGAACCATGGACCACCGAGGTATAAGCTCGGCGCTCTACCAACTGAGCTACAGGCGGAGAACCAGTCAATTCTATACGCGACTGAGAAAAAAAGAAACCCTTGTACTACCCTTTCTATATATCTGGTACAATCCGTATATGATGAATGAATTTGTAGCAAAAAAACTTGGAGAAGTATTGGCATTTACTAGCGTAGGTACCGACACGATAGAGCGTGGACGTGCTGCTCTCGTCGAGGCACTCGGTGCCGACAAGGTACAAGAGATGGAAGAAAAAAATCGCCTCCATGGCGAAACAGTGGTCAAGGTCGCGACAGAAGCAGGTGTCATCGATACGACACTCGCCAAAGCTGAAAAGACTGGGGACAAACTCAAAGCTATGCGCGACATGTATGTCGGCGATCAGTGGGACAATGCGACTGAGCTTCTCGAGTGGAGTGGGTTTTTCGAAGGAGCAGCGATCGTGCACTGGGGACTCGTCAAAGGTGTCGCAGAATCCCTCAACAACGAAGACCTCCTCCTCTTGTCCCAAGAAGCAATCACCTGGCACTACGAACTCCTCGAGCTCGTAGAAACCGAACTTCAAGCGAAAGGTGCCGACAAAGCTACGGCGTAAATGTTTTTGTCACCAGCATACTCTGATCAAATGAAGTAAGTGGTTGTGGGATAAATTGACGAGACAAGGTACTCACGTGTTCTATATGGGTGAGTAGTTTTGTTTCTGGGTCAATGGTAACTGTCGCAACCATACCTCGCATCGTATGTGGCGAAAAGTACTGATCGAAAATAAAGTTGCCGAGACTATAGTAGATGAGCTTGCCGTTGTACTCCTCAAGTGCCTGCATCACATGTGGATGATGCCCCACCACGATGTCGGCCCCTGCGTCGACAAGCGAACGCGCCATCGTTTTTTGTCGAGTACTCGCTGGAGAGTATTCGTTGCCCCAGTGCACCGACACAACTAGTATGTCGACTTGTTCTTGTGCACGAGCAACTATGTCTGTCATGTCGGGATCTGACGCAAGTAGTATGCCAGGCTTGGTATCAGTTGCAGCAAGCCAGTTAGGACCGACGTCGGTTGCTGCCAAGAACCCAACTTTGGTACCACGCACATCGATGACGGTAGGTGTGACTACGTCACCGTAGCGCTCTCCCGCTCCTGCGTAAAGAATGTTATTTGTCGTAAGTTGTGCAAGTGACTCGAGAAACCCCTCCATTGCATAATCCCCTACATGGTTGTTTGCAAATGACACAATATCAAACCCGGCATCACGAAGAGCCTCAAGACTCACCGGGTTCATACGGAACGAAAACCGACTACCCACATTTCTCCCACCATATGCCACCGATCCTTCAAAGTTCCCAAATGTAATATCAGACTCGCCAAGATACGACGTGTTGATAAACAGTGCGCCATACTCTCCCCCAAACATATTTTCAATGCTGCGCCTGACTCCTCGATCCATCATGATGTCTCCGACCAAGGTAATAGTGACCGGGTCAGGTTTTGGGGTAGGAAACATTGTTGTTGGTGCATCAGTACGAAGTACCACAAGCGCCAACACGGCAACTACAACGATCGTGGAGATAACTTTTTTCATAGATTACTCTTCTTTCTTTTTCAGAGGAATGCCGTGTGCAGTGAGTATTGCTTCGTATTCAGGCTGTTCAAGTGTTTCTACCTCTATAAGTTTCTTTGCGATAAGGTCAAGTAGTGGGCGATGTTCCTCAAGAATTGTTGACGCTTTTGCTAACGCTTCATCAAGAATACGCTTAACTTCTTGTCCTATCATTCGTGCAGAATCATGATCGGGTCGATTGCGATCAAACTCTTCACCAAACACTCCTCGTCCACCCTCTACTTCTAGAGCAACTGGTCCGATCATATCACTCATTCCCCATCGAGTAACCATCGCACGGGCAAGACCTGTAGCAACTTGTAAATCGTTCGATGGTCCAGTAGTTGTATCCCCGTACACAAGTTTCTCTGCAGCATAGCCCCCCATAGACATTGCAATATCATCAAGAAACTCAGCTTTGGTTTGTAATTTACGATCCTCAAGTGGAATCTTCATGGTATAGCCACCTGCACGACCGCGTGCAACGATTGATATCTTGTGCACAGGGTCTGCATATGGAAGCACTGATGCAACAAGTGCATGTCCTGCTTCATGATATGCAGTGAGTTCTTTTTCTCGTTTGGTAAACAAATGACTTTTACGTTCTGGACCCATCAATACTTTTTCAATAGATCGTACGAGATCAAACTGAGAAATCTTTTTTCTATTTTCTCTCGCTGCAAGAATAGCTCCTTCGTTCATAAGAGAGAAAAGATCTGCACCAGAGAATCCAGGTGTTCTTTCTGCGATAATCTTGAGATTTACATCTTCCGCAAACGGTTTCTTGGTTGCGTGTACTTGAAGTATTTCTTCACGATCTCGACGGTCCGGTAAATCAAGAATAACGCGACGATCAAAACGGCCTGGGCGCAAAAGTGCCGGATCAAGCACATCGCTACGGTTTGTCGCAGCAATCATGATCACCTTGTCGTTGGGCTCAAAGCCATCCATTTCCACAAGTATCTGGTTGAGCGTCTGCTCACGTTCGTCGTTTCCTCCTCCATATCCTGAACCACGAATACGCCCTACTGCATCAATCTCATCAATAAAGATAATTGCTGGAGCTGCACGCTTTGCCATTTTGAACAGATCACGAACACGACTTGCTCCTACACCGACAAACATTTCTACAAACTCAGATCCTGATAGATGGAAAAATGGTACATTTGCTTCCCCTGCTACTGCGCGTGCAAGCAATGTTTTACCAGTACCAGGACTTCCGGTGAGAAGTACACCTTTGGGAATACGAGCACCTATATCAAGAAACTTTTTTGGGTTTTTCAGAAAATCAACTATTTCTTTGAGCTCTTCTTTAGCTTCACGAGCTCCTGCGACATCTTTGAAGGTAACCTTGTTATTCTTGTCATTGGGATCAGTGACACGTGCCTTGGACTGACCAAAACTAAATGCTTGCATCCCAGCACCTTTTGCTTGACGTGAAAGCATCCAAAAGAAAAAAACGATAAGTACTACTGGTAGTATGATCGGAAGTATCGAAAGGAAAAAGAATCCTGCTGATGACTGCGATGCAATAGAAATATCTACTGCTGCAAACTTGGTCGCATCGACACCATAACTGATCAATGTTTCAGTCAATGCTGCATCGGGCTCTTTCTTGGATGTTAGTACAGTCTCATCAGTTTTAGTTATAGAAAGATCCCCTCCATCAATACTAATAGCTGTCACTTCTCCAGCGCTAACCATACGAGCGACCTCAGTAATACTGACCTCGGCAGGTTTGCCGGTACCGACACGGGTGACCGCTGAATACAATATGCTAATACCTACAAATATAAGTACTGTGGTAAATAAATATGATGACAACGGGCGCTTTGGTTTCTGTTTGGATGACATAGTCCCCACAGTATAGCAAAAACCACCCATAAAGGGTGGTTTTTGAATTTAGAGAAGTTATTTAACAAGCTTCTGAGCTTGATCAATCAGTCGAAGCGCTTCGGCTGAAGTTGAGGCACGAGATGCTTGCTGAAGAAGCTCAAGTGCTTCCAAGGAACTTATATCGCTAGACGTAGTCGTAGCAGCAGCTACCGTAGCACGTGCTGTTGTCGAGCCAGTGTACTCTCGAAGATATTGTCCGACAACCCATCCGTCTGGAGCTGTTGGGAAATCAAGTTTCCACCATGTATAGCCGTTGGCAGTGACTGGTCCACCAATGATTGTACCAATAGCGTTTCTTGATTGCTGTCCAAGAATGGTTCCTCCAATCCAGGTTGTTGGGTTGCTACGAACGTTTACTCGAGTACCAGTAATGATCATCATTGGCGCTGTAGGAGTAGTCACTGTAGGAGTAGTCACACTTACAGGAGTCGACTGCGCTGTTTCGTTACAGTCACATGGATAGATAGCTGACACTGCATATGTATAGGTAGTACCCGCAGCAAGTCCTGTGTCAGTGTAGGTAGTAGCTTGTCCGACGATGTGACCAATGTTACCGCCATTTCTCCAAAGTTCATATCCGTACACAGTACCACTTGAATTCCATGAGAGAGCAACTGTTGTTGGAGATGTGGCAACTGCAGTGAGTCCTGTCGGTACTGTTGGATCTGGAGGGGTTACTGTATTGTTGACAGTGATAGAACGAGTTGCGGTGCTTGTGTTGCCAGCTGCATCACGTGCGACTGCAGTCCAAGTATGTGGACCATTTGCAACACCTGTGGAGATAAAGGTTGCACCATATGGAGCAGTAGTATCAGTAGTATGCAGAATACCATCGAGACTAAACGCAACACTTGCAACTCCGACATTGTCAGATGCATCTGCAGTGATTGCGACTGTACCAACAACGGTTGCACCAGATGCAGGACTTGTGAATGTAACTGTTGGAGCTGTTGTATCTGCAGGAGGAGTCACAGTGTTGTTGACAGTAACTGTTACCGCTGAAGTGTTTGTGTTGCCAGCTGCATCACGTGCGACTGCAGAAAGAGTGTAACTACCATTTGTAACCGTTGTAGTGTTCCATGTCATTGAGTATGGAGCAGTAGTATCTTCAGATCCTGCATTTGCACCATTGAGTTTAAACTGTACCCCAGCAACACCAGTGTTGTCAGATGCGTTCGCAGAAAGAGTGATAGTACCAGAGACAGTTGATCCACTAGTTGGAGCAGTCATAGTAACAGAAGGAGCAGTAGTATCAGGAGTTGGTGTTCCACCTGTTTGTTCAAATGGACCAATATCAACAGCATTACCTTGCGGAACAGTGTTACCTGCAAAGTCAGAACTTTGTCCTACCGATGTTCCTGCATCAATCGCAATAGACCCAGTCACAGGACGATAATCCCAGTCAACAGCATTACCTGAGGTGTTTGCAAAAAGGGTTCCTGAAGTGGTCTTTTCGGTACTATCAAGTCCTGATGGCGCAATACTACCATTTGAGAGTTTATATATGTTGTTAGTGTGTGTAATTCCTGTCCAAGAGTTTGCAACATCAATACCTGTTGAGAGGTTGAAAATGTTGTTTTTGAGGATAAGTGTTCCTGGTTGCATCGTTGCAGCACTCCAGATCAAGCGACTTTCTCCAAGTCTACCTTGCACATTTTCAACAATGACGTTGTTGTAGAACTGAATGTTTGAAATACTCGTACTAAACGCTCCACTGTTTTGCATCGCAACGATACTTTCGTTGTTGATGAGTTTGTTGTACGCCATGATGTTGTTACTTGCACCACCACTTCCACTACTACCAATCTCCATCAATCCATTGTTATCACTCATTGTGTTGTACGCAATGATGTTGTTGTTGACACCAGAACCAAAGAGTTCTACTGCACCACCATCGTATCCGAAGTCATAACTTGTTGCCCAGTTGTCATGGAAGTTGTTGTAAATGATTTTGTTGTTTGCAGATGAAATCACCACAGGGTTTGCACCGTAGTCATCATAACCACCGTCATTGTCATCAACAACCATTCGAGTGTTACCGATATCACATCGCTCAATAGTGTTGTTTGGACCTTCCATATATACACCAACACCTACAAGAGACATGGCACAGTTTTTGATTACGATATTATTTGCAGAGCCATAGATCACATATGCACGACGAATCTTTGCATCCTGTGATCGATCAGTAGGACTAAGTGTCGGATCAGTAATAGTAATACCATCAAAGGTAATATATGAGCGCCCACTTGGGATGGTCACGAGTGCTTCAATAGTACTACCTGTACCGATAAATGCAGGTGCTGCTCCAGTACCGTATGTATTGAAGGTGATAGGGTTTCCTGCGGTACCTGATCGGTTAATCGTAATCGTACCACTATAGGTAGTACCACGTTTGAAGCTGACAATATCTCCTGGCTGAAGGGTTGCGCTTCCTACTTGAGAAAGTGTTTTCCATGGAGTTGCAAGAGATCCATTTGCAGTAGTTGCGGTAGAGGTTGAGTCTACGTAATACTGAGCTGCATGTGCTGCATTGGTAAGACCAAAGAGGACAGCAAGTGAAAGAACTGTTAATCGAATGAAATATTTCATAATGGTAAACTAAACTATTGTTTTATACGGTACCTACTAATAACTCTATAATGATACCAAGCATACATAGACCACACAACCACTAATCCCCACCTCCGTGATACTATCTACTCTATGGAATATCTCCGAAACAAAAAAGCTACCTTTGATTACCATCTCGATGATACTATCGAGGCTGGTATCGCCCTGCTCGGTACTGAGGTAAAGAGTGTCAAAGCTCATCATGGATCACTCTCAGGTGCATACATATCCATAGTAGATAACACACTAGTCCTCCTCGGTGCACATATACCTGCCTGGCAAGAAAAAAACGTTCCTGCAACGTTTGACCCCTACCGAACCCGTACGCTACTAGTACATAAAAAGGAGCTTGCAGAACTTGCAAAACAACTCAAAACGAAAGGTTTGACTATCATACCCGTCTCCCTGTATGGTAAGGGCACGGGTATCAAGATACAGATTGCCATTGCCCGAGGAAAGAAGACCTTTGATAAACGAGAGACTATCAAGAAACGAGACCTCGATCGAGAGATCCGTCGTGGAGAATAGTCACTATATATGGGGATGCTTGGTTTCGACATCATACATGTCGATCTACTCATGCATGCCGAGCATGGACGTACTCTCGTAAACCGTCGTCCATACACGATATCTGGCAACAGCATCGCTAAGATCAAGTCACCATTTGCTCCGGCATTTGGCTTGGTTCCTCAGTTCGCCTAACTTAGGTCAACGAGGTGTCACTTTGGTAGACTTCCGATATACCATATGTGGCAACATTCATCGGGATAGGTCGTGCGCCTCGCTTCGAGCGCTCACCAAACCATAGAAGCTCGGGAAAGATGCCGTTTTGTGCAATCTTGAGGTACTTTCCTAACGACGAGACTGCACTACGCATGGAGAAATGATAGATCAGGTACGATGCACGGGGGTTCGATTCCCCCCATCTCCACACTTGATTTATTTGTATAATATGTAATAATAATCAGAAATCATCTTTTTACATTCACATCAAACCCCTTTTACTGTTATGAGTAGTATTTCAACTATCATCAATCGGGCGTCGGAACAAACAACCTCCGCAAGTCCTTTTTCTTTCCTACGTAAAAAAAAACCTGTAAACCTTGATCCGACATTTCCTGATTCTCGCAAAAACTACACCTATGAGATAGGTAAAGAAATTTCTCTACACATGAAAGCAAACGGTATTACATTTGCGACAATAACCACCAAATCACAAACAGGTGTAACAAAAAAACCTATTGTTCATTTACGAAGTCTTAAAAGAAATCATCCTGAGTTACTAAGACACGTAACACCTCAACACCCGGATCTTTCCCAACACCTTTACGATGGACACTATATCGTAAACCCATCATCTTTAACTACATAATACTAAGCTATGCAGTTAAAAACCCTAGGACCCCTGAAGAACATTCAGGGGGTTTTTTATTTCCCATTTCCTACTGAGTAGGATCCTATCGCGGTGCGGATAATGCGGTATGCCATAGCTGGTACCCCAAGCTGCTCTCCCATCCACGCAGCCAGTGAACGCATATAGGTACCAGATGATGCAGTAATAGTAAGTTGGATAACTGGAAGTGCGATATTTGAATACTTACTCGCAATCTCTACCCATCGACCAATGATCTCTTGCTGACGGAAATCTCCGACCACTTTTTCGATATCTCGTATTGCATCAGTGGCAAGGTCTTTTACTTCCCTATTTTTAATACTTTTTAACATTACTTGTTTTATATGCACGTTCTTTATGGGTATGTCCACCTCTCTTCCTGCACGAGCATGGACAAATAGCGCTTGCCCTTTCACAGGCACCGACGAATACATAGGGTACGGGAGCTGGGTGATAGTGTGCATTTTTTGCACTATTTCTTTGATTTCTGACTCTGAAATGTCTTTTGATACCGGATCAGTGACTATACCAAGCGGGTCGTGAGTATCGGATCCTATACCTAGCAGTACATCTACTGTGTATGTCTTTTCGAGTCCTAAAAGTTTATCTTTTTGAAATCGATCTTCACCAGCAAGTACTAGTACCACCCCTTCAGCCATAGGGTCCAACCGTCCTGCATAGGTGAGTTTGGTATCTGGAGCTAGATTGCGCTCTATACGAAAACGCTCGAGAAGCACAGCAAGCGTCTCTCCTCGTTCTTTATATAGAGGGTATGTACCTCTAAAACCATTTGATACTAATTGACTTTTCATACAAAAATGAGTATTATGAAGACTCTAGCACAAGATCTATTTTGAAGGAACGACTCAACAACCAGATACGCGCGACAGAAGTTCGCGTCATTGATGCCGAAGGGGTAAACCTCGGGATTTTCCCATTAATAGAGGCCCTCACTATGGCTCACGATCAGGGAGTGGACCTTATTGAGATCAATCCAGATGCCAAACCACCTATCTGCAAGGTTATGGAGTATGGCAAATACCAGTACGAACTCAAGAAAAAGGCTCAAAAAGCAAAAAGTGGTGCAAAAACCACTGAAACAAAGAGTATCCAGATCAAAGTAGGTACTGGAGACCATGACCTAGAACTCAAAGCTCGCCAAGCGTCTGGGTGGCTCAAAGAAGGACACCGTATCAAGGTAGAGCTCTACCTCAGAGGGCGCTCAAAGGGTATGGATGAAGCCTTCCTAAGAGAAAGACTTGACCGGGTCTTGCATTTTGTGACAGAACACTATAAGATAGCTGAACCGCACAAGCGCTCTCCTAAGGGGCTTGCTGTCGTCATAGAGCGAGACAAGGGGTCAAAAGAGAAACCCGTCTCACCAGAACCGACACAATAATATGAGCAGTAAAACCAACAAATCATTTGCCAAGCGACTCAAGGTTACATCAACCGGCAAGATTCTTGCGCGTAAACCTGGATTTAACCACTTCAACGCAAAACAGTCTCGCACAAAGCAACTCGCAGGCAAGAAACCTGTAGCATTTCACATGACCAACAAGGCTGTGAGTCGTTTCATTTCTACAGGAACATTTCAAAAATAACTAACTATTTATGACACGAGTAAAACGAGGAACCATAGCAAATAAGCGCCGAAAGAATGTCCTGAAACAAGTAAAAGGATACCGTTTTGGTCGATCAACCAAAGAACGTATGGCAAAAGATGCGATTGCTCATGCAGGAACATACGCATTTGCACACCGCCGAGACAAGAAAGCTGATGCTCGTAAACTCTGGAACGTTCGCATCAACGCAGCAGTTCGCGCAGAAGGTACTACCTACTCAGTATTTATGGATAAACTCAACAAGGCTGGTATTGTACTTGATCGCAAGATCCTTTCAGGTCTCGCACAGACTCACCCTGCAAGCTTCAAACGAGTACTTGATAAGGTGAAATAATAAAAATCCCTCAGTCGAGGGATTTTTATTTATCTAAGTTCTTCAACAAGTTCTTCCAAATCTTTGTGGCGTTCTTTGATCGTCTGGTTTTTGATAAGCCAAAATGACTTATCTTTGAGTTCTTCGATAAATTCATAATCGTGAGTCACGAGAAGTATCGTACTTTTTGAAGCATTACATGCATCCAAAAGTATCTGCCAAGTAACTTCATCAAGATGGTTGGTTGGCTCATCAAGAATAATGAAATCAGGACTTGCCCCAAAGACTAGTGCGAACCGCACGCGCATGCGCTCCCCTCCCGAAAGGCTATGTATCTTGGTATCCATTTTTTCAACGTTAAACTTCATCATACCAAGTACTGCACGAGCACTTTTCTCATCTTTGTTAAGTCCCTCCATCACCACACGGACCGGTGTCATGTCGGGATCAAATTCTGCATGTTGATCAAAATATGCACGAGAGACTCCTTCAACCCAGGCGACACTTCCATTTGAAAGTTCGAGATGATTCGTAAGACACTTGAGAAACGTGGATTTGCCTGATCCATTTCTCCCAAGCAACACTATGTGCTGCCCTGTCCGAATATCAAGTGTGAGGTCTTTGAAAATATACCCCTTACCATATCCAAAAGCCGCATCAGTGATACGACAGAGGAGCTTGCCGTCATGGAGAGCATTGTTGTACTGCTTGAGTTTGATCTTGGTTTGACGATCTTCCGGACGAGCTTCTTCTTTATGTTTTTGTTTAAGCTCTGCCAACTCTTGTTTCGTCTTGAGATACTTGGCCACATCTTTACCACGAAATGCTTTTGATTCTAAAATCCCGATTGTACTTTGGATCTGACGAATCCGTTTTGATTCCACATCATACTGTCGCTGAAGCCCTCCGATACGTGCAAGCTTTGCGTCGATGTAGTCTTGATACCCACCTTCTGACATATGAGCTTTACCTTGTGCGACTTCGACAACCTTGTCTGCGAGCGCATCAATCATACGACGATCGTGTGAGACGAAAAGTACCCCGCCTTTGTACGCCTGCAATACGTTGATCAACTCAAGACGACTGACAATGTCGAGATGGTTTTCCGGCTCATCGAGCAGCAAGAAATCTGGAGCTGTTGCGATACCAACAGAGAGTGTTAGTACTTTTTGTTGTCCACCCGAGAGCGAGCCGGCTACTTTGTCTGAAACCTTTTGGAGGTTGAATCCAAGTTTAGTACTAGTCTCATATACCTTTTTAAACAATGACAAGCCGGCATACTTGGTGACATATGCTTCAACGGTAAGCTCTGTGTCTGTTGGTGCAAACTCTTGTGCGACATAATACGTACGGATATGCGCATTCTTTTCAATACTTCCATTGGTTGGCTCGATAGTGCCTGCAATGATTTTAAGTATAGTGGACTTACCTGTTCCGTTTTCTCCAACAATACAGATACGTTCTGTATCACCAAATTTGATCGAAACACCAGAAAGTATCGTCCGCTCAAGAAATGCTTGAGAAATATTTTTAAGTGAAATAGTTTTTGTCATGAAAGTACACGGCTTTGGCCTCTGTTTTCAGTTATTTAAGCATCGCCCTCGTACGTGGCCCTACAACCCCATCTCCTATGAGATTGTGCGCTAGTTGAAACTTAATAACTGCTGTTTTTGTTTTTATACCAAAATATGTAGTTTCATTACCCTTTGACCCTAATCCAGTCAATGAAACTGTAAAACCGTGTAAATTGAGGTATTGTTGCAATGCCTTAACATCGAGATCTGTCATACCCATCTTGAGGGGTTTAGTAAAAGAATACATACTTTTATTTACATCGTCGGGTAAAATGCCCGTACATCGTCTTCCTGTCACTATACTAAATACGTCTCCAACACGGCAAAGTGTGATGTAGGAGCCCGATGATTCAACAAAGGATTGCCCTCCTCCTATTTCTTCATCATCAGAATCACATGCAGCTGTGGTCACAGTAGTAGAAGCACTATATACAGTACTAACACCGTCACTATTGCGCCCCTTTACTCTGAAATCATAGCTTTGACCACAAGTTAGACCAGTAAACACATACGAGGTGTCATCAATCCATCCTGAAGTTAGAATACCAGTTTTTACATAATACTCAGGACTCGTACCGTTCCAAGCAAGCGTCACGGTTGTTGATGTAGAAGATACACTAGTAAACGAAGGTACCGAAGATGCTGCAGCGGGCACAAATGCTGCGGTTGTAAAATTATACACACTTGGTGCTGAAGACTCCTCACCATTGTTTGCAACAACTCTAATCCAGTATTGAGTATTTGGCGCAAGGTCCGACAATGTCAGTGTTGACTGAGACTGCTCATCCCCGTATGGATCATAATCGATCCCATCCGTTGATAATTCAATAGTGTAGGTAATATTTGAAATATTACTTTCCCAACTAACAGAGACATCGCTTGTTGCATATATATCACTTGTCTCTATGTATTCTTTGAGATATCCATCTGAACCCCAGTTAGTAAAAAATTTTCTTCCTGTACTTGATTCAAAAAACTCATTTGGCACCTCTCCAGGAAATGCATAGTAAACAGGCGAAGATTCATCAAATTGAGCATAGTTAACTATGTAACCAAATGTTAAGCCGGTATTGTGTGCTAGGTTGTATAACGTATCTTCACCAGCAAACAACCCGTACGATCCTGGAGCAGTAACAACACTCTTGGTCATTGTAGCAGTGTCAATAACAAACAATTGCTTCTCTACTGTATCTTCTGAACCAACATAACAAGTGGCTCCTGCTTCCGTTATCTTGCGACAATAAATATCATCCGTAATAAGCCCGTTATCTCCATCTTCTGCAAGATCAACGATTTCTGTATACGAAAGATCAGTTGGATTTACTTTTGCAAATGCTCCTCCGGCAAATGAGGATGTAAAGTACAACTCAGATCGATCTGCATATTCTACTAACGAAGCAGCGTGCCCACGACGTCCATTGGTCCATGTATTTGTTGCAACCACTGTCCAGTCAGAAATCCGTATTTTGAAAAAAATGGGAGGGTTCGTATAAGACACCCCATAAACATAAGTTCCATCAGTAGTAATGGCTGATGATGTGTCATATGAAAGTGCTGCAGTATACACCGCTTCCCAATCACTAATATCATCTGGATTGATAGAAATAATTGAAAATACATTTACATTACTTGTTGCAGTTGCAACAGCATAGATACGGTTATGGACCGCATCATATGTCATTGATTCAATATTTGCATAGCCTGTTGTTGTTACTTCTTGGTACGAGGAAATATCATTGAGATTTGTAAATGAAAATAGTTTTGAAGGATTACTTGAAACAATTGAGCGCAGTCCGACATAAAAACGATCACCGACCTGTACTACACCGTGAGGAAACGGTGTAGTCGTAGATCCACTTTTCTGTATCTCTGTTGTCCGATAAAGTGCGTGACCATCAAATTTTTCAGAAGCAGTAGTATTGGCAGTAGTTTGAAAATTATCAGGAGCATCTGGAGTAGGAGTTGTTACTGCTCCAATATATAAGATATCAGCTGCAACTATTGGAAGTGTACCGTCTCCGTTCACTGCAACCGCTGACCATGCCTGGTTGGTATCACCTGCAGGTTGGGTTTCGGTCCAGGTATTTTCACCTATTTTAATATATATTCTTCCTCCATCTGTTGCGGCAAGCGCAGTTTGCCCACTCGTTGCAACCGCTGACCATGCCTGGTTGGCATCACCTGCAGGTTGAGTTTCGGTCCATACGGGAGTAGTTGAAATATCACTGATCGTACTAGTGTATAAACGACCCCCATCAATTCCCAAAAATGTAGAGCCAGTGTTCGGGTTAATAGAAGCTGTTGACCAATTTTTTGTAGTATCCCCCGCAGGTTGGGTTTCGGTCCAACTAACAGTACCGCCAAAAAGATCAGCAATACCTATATAGGCCCGACCATTTCTTGCTCCAGCAAGAATAACACTTCCGTTAGTAGCAACCGCTGACCAGTCTTGATCAGTATCACCTGCAGGTTGGGTTTCGGTCCAGGTTGCGCCAAGATCTGCAGATGAATACATTCGACCACCATCGACAGCAGCGATGAGTACTCCGGTTGCTATTGCCACCATAGACCAGTCTTGATCAGTATCACCTACAGGTTGGGTTTCAAACCATAGTGTTGGATCTGGATGATCTCGGTCACCTGTCCCCCTAAGATAGAGTCTCCCATTTCTTGCTGCGGCCATTTGAAGCTCTCCCGAAGCACCAATAGCAACCGCTGACCAGTCTTGATCAGTATCACCTGCAGGTTGGGTTTCGGTCCAGGTGGACCCATTATCATCGGATGTGTACAAACGTCCAGTATTGGCAGCAGCAAGCACTGTACCTGCCATATTGGCTACAGCAATCGATGACCATACAACTGCCCCGCCTGTAGGAGGGGTTCGATTCTCCCACGATGTCATATAAAACACTCCTAAAACCTGATTCGAGAGCGCAAATACAAGAAGAAAGAAAGAGAGAAAAAAGGGTTTAAATAAGGTATTCACAGGTCTTAAGTATAGCAAATAGTTTAATGAGGAGATTACCTAGTTAAGATCTCCGCCCCTGTTTCAGTAATCAAAACCGTGTGCTCAAAATGAGCACTTCGAGAACCATCTGATGTCTTGAGTGTATACCCATCATTCATCAATACCACTGTTTCAGACCCTCGAGTAAGCATTGGTTCTATCGCGATTACCATACCAGGCTTCAGCTCAGCCCCTTTACCCTTTTTACCATAGTTGGGTATATATGGGTCTTCATGGATCGCACGACCAACACCATGTCCTGAGAGATCACGAACAATACCAAATTTGTATGGTCGCACGTATTGTTCTATAGCGTGCCCAATATCTCCAACCGTACTACCTACAGAAATAGCAGCAATACCTTCTGTTAATGCATCTCTGGTGACCGAAATAAGCTCTCTATCCTTGGCACTAACGTTTTCGCCTACGGCTACTGTCACCGCGTGATCAAGGAACATACCCTCATACTGTAAGCCCAAATCAAGTGCAACAATATCACCATCTCGTAATACTCGTTCACTAGGAATACCGTGTACCACCTCGTCATTAACCGATGTAATCAATGTTGCAGGATAGGGCCGATCAGCATCTTCGGGTTTATACCCTAAAAACGCTGGTGTACAGCCAGCCTCGATAATAAGTCGATGTGCAAGTGTATCGAGTTGCTTAGTGGTAACCCCGACCACTGCTGCCTGTGCAACGTCACGCAAAATACGAGCAAGTATCGGTCCGCCTTTTTTCAGTCGTGCTATTTCACTTTCAGTTTTAATAATGATCATTTATGAAAGTCCGAGTTTCTGACAAATATCTGTATGAATCTCATCGATCGTGCGCTCTCCATTTATTTCTATAAAATCTACATCAGATGACGATCGAAGAAGCTCTATTGCTGGCATAACATTTGCATGAAACCATGCAATACGTTCTGCTCGATCATGTCCATCAAGATCGTCTGGTCGACCACGACCAATAAGTCGCTCATTGCTCCATGCATCCCCTACAGAGAGAAATATAACGTGGAGTTTCCATCTATAAAACTGTGCTGCAGAAAGAAGTACTGGTACTTCAGACGCAACACGTGGCGTACCATCAATAAATATAAAAGCTTCTCCGTTATATTGAGCGATAAGTTCATGACTCCACACATGAATACCAATAAAAGCTGGCGGGAGCTTGCCTTCATCCATGAGTGCTTTTGTCTCCTGTGCGGTATACGAATCTGTGGTACTAAATTCGCGAAATAATGCCCCTGTCTCAAGATGAAGCTTCGGTTCGTTAGAGTAGAGCTGTTTTACCTTTTCTTCAAACAGAGCTGCTTGAGTACCCTTGCCTGCCCCAGACTGTCCGATAAATATATATGCTTGTTTTTGCATAGCTAAAGTATAGCAGCTGCTGTTTAGTATTCAGCCATTGCAGCTTGTGCACTGATACGACGAATGAGATCTATAACAACTGAAACAACGATCAATAGTGAGGTACCTCCGACTGCAAATGCAGTAATACCTGTTGCGCTACGTACCACCAGAGGCAACACTGCGACGATACCGAGAAATACAGAACCGACAAGAGTAATACGTGTCACAATGGTAGCAAGATATGTGTTGGTTGCATCTCCTGGACGAATACCTGGAACGAATGCGCCATTTTTCTGAAGGTTGGTCGCAATCTGCTTGGGATCAAAGGTGACCGCTGTATAAAAGTACGTAAAGAATACAACAAGGATAAAGTACACCACTGAATACAAGAGTGTGTTTTGCAAGAAGCTCGTGAGACCTTGCCCTATCGACTGAAGTCGGAGAGATGCTGATGCCTGGAATATACCAGCGAGAAACTGTGGGAACAAAAGAAGGGATGATGCGAAAATAATCGGCATAACACCAGTCTGAGTCAAACGTAGTGGAAGATAACTTTCGTTTCCACCAAGAGTACGGATACCTCGCACTTGTCGAGCGTATGTCACTGGTACAGGACGCTCAGCTTCATAAATGTATACCACACCAACAATCACCAATATTCCAATTGCAAGGTATACAAGTACTACAGGAATTTGATCTGGGGTTAATGTAAACAAAAACTGAGAGATAGTAGTAGGAATCTGTGCCAAGATACCCGCCATAATGATCAATGATGTACCGTTACCAATCCCAAACTCGTTGATAAGCTCAGCAAGCCACAACAAAAGCATTGACCCACCTACAATGATCGCAATATTAGATAGAAGTTGTGTCCCTGAAAGAAATCCAATACCTCCCTGACTTTGAAGATATTTGATAAATGAGAACGCTTGAAGTGCTGCAATCGGTACTGAGAGAAGGCGAATGTACTGATTGAATGTACGACGCCCTGCTTCACCACTTTCTTGCATGAGCTCTTTGATAGATGGAACCATCATAGAGAGCACCTGCATAATAATAGAAGCAGTGATAAATGGACCAAGACCGAGCATTACAATAGAAAAGCTCGAAAGGCCTCCTCCGGATAGTACATTGAACAATCCAAGAAATTGATTACTTGCCAAAAACTGGTTGAGTCGAGCTACATCAACACCAGGAACCGGTATTACCGCAAGAAAACGAAACACAAACAAGACCCCAACAACAAAGAGGATCTTGGTTCGAAGTGATCGATCGGTAACAATAGTTTTAAGTTTTCTTACAAATGCACTCATGGTTATTGTATAGTACCACCAGCAGCCTCGATTTTCACTTTTGCAGCGGCAGTAGCAGTACAATCATAGCAGACAACAGCGCGATCTATCTCACCGGTAGCAAGAATTTTAACCATAGGTAGTACACCTTTAGATCGACGAATAAGACCTTTTGCAAGAAGAGTTGCTGGACTAACGACTGCATTTGCTTCAAATGCTACTGCAATACTACCTATACTAACTATTGCAGGAGTAGCACGAAATGCTTTAAAGCTATTTTTACCGCGACCACGAAGCTTCGGGTACTTTTTGATCATGTCCCGGATTTCTGGACGAATAGAGTGACCTGCACGTGCTTTTTGGCCTTTGGTACCACGACCAGAGGTTTTGCCATGCACACCGCCACGTCCGACGAGTTTAGGTTTTTTATTCTTATGTGTTCGAATGACCATACTCATATATTATGCCTCTTTTTTAACTTCTTCTAGTTTCTCAGATGCCACCTCTGTCTTCATCCCAAAGACGTGTTTAGTAGCGACCTTTTCAAGCGCTCTCATACATGCACGAGCAGTGTTGAGTTTGTTCTTACTTCCAGAAACAACTTTACCAGAAATATCTTTTAGACCAGCAAGTGTCACAATATCGCGAAGTGCTGCACCAACTACAAGCCCTTTACCATGGTTTGGGAAAAGCATAACTCGTGAAGCGTTGTACTTTGCGGCAACATCATGAGGGATAGAGTTGTTTTTAGTTGCTTTGATTTTAATTGCGTGTTTCTTTGCGTCCTTGAGCGCTTTTGCGATAGCAAGTGCAGTATCGTTACCCTTTCCGGTACCAAGACCAACAACACCTTTCTTGTCTCCGATAATCATAGAGACCGCAAAACTCATACGACGTCCACCAGCAACCACACGGGTCACTCGACGGATATCGAGAATCTTTTGATCAACATCTTTAACGCGGTCAGCAAATGACTTGCCGCCATCTCGTCGTGGACGTCGTTCTGGTCGAGCTGAAGTTGTAGGGGTAGTTGGTGTAGTCATACTGTATTAAAAATTAAGTCCTCCTTCTCGCGCTGCATCAGCAAATGCTTTGATGCGCCCAGCGTACTTGAAACCGTTACGATCAAAGACAACCGCTTCGATTCCTTTTTGCTTAGCATTAGCCGCAAGCGCTTTGCCTGCAACAACAGCTGCAGTTACCTTTGATCCTTTAGTACCCTTGGTGGATACTGCAGCAATCGTTACTGCTTGCGTGTCATCAATAAGCTGCGCATACAGTGCAGTGTTAGAGCGAAATACTGACAATCGTGGACGAGTGCTGGTACCAGAAATACTCGCACGAATCTTGCGCTTGCTGTGAATTCTTTTTTGTTGAGGGGTAAGTCGTGTCATATGCGTATATTATGCGGTCTTCTTGCCGGCTTTACGTCTGATTACTTCGTTATCGTATCGGAAACCTTTTCCTTTGTATGGCTCTGGTTTTTTCATTGCACGTACCTTTGCTGAAAATTGTCCAACAAGCTCTTTGTTGATACCGGTAAAAGTAATGTTGTTCTTTTCTGCGGTTACGGTCAAGCCCTCTGGAATAGGCACAACAACAGGGTGCGAGAATCCGAGCGCAAGATGAAGATCATTTCCTTTCACTTCACTTTTGAAACCAACTCCTTCAAGGATGAGCTTTTTGACGTATGGCTTATTTACCCCATCAATCATGTTTTTAGTATGAGATGCGTACGTACCCCAGATTGCACGAGCAAATGGATCATCACCCTTTTGAGCAAAAGTAACCATGCCGTCAGCAACAGTAATCATAACGTACTCAGGAAGAACTTTTTCGAGTGTGCCAAGTGGCCCCTTCACACGCAACAGACCATCTGTATATGTAACTTCGGTATTTGCAGGTATTACTAACTGTTGTTTTCCAATTCGACTCATATAGGTATTACCAAATCATAAATAATACTTCCCCGCCGACGACCTCTTTGCGAGCCTGTTTGTCGCTCAGTATTCCTTTTGGAGTAGAGAGTACGAGCATGCCGTGACCATTTTTCACTTGGTGAATATCGTGCACACCGAGATATGTACGTCGTGACGGCTTCGAAAGGCGCTTCACGTCGTGAATACGAGGCTCTTGTCCTTTGTACGCAAGCTCAATCTCAAGTACAGGTACGTTGTTTTTTTCAGTCTTTTTTGAAACATCAGCTACATAGCCGTGTTCCTTCAAACATACCGCAATAGCATGTTTAAGTTTAGAAAACGGTACTACCACACTCTTTTTTGAAACGAGTGCGCCGTTTTTCATTGTATTGATCATGTTTGCAATAGGGTCAGTAGTCATAGTATTACCAAGAACTCTTACGGATACCTGGGATCATGCCGTCATTGGCAAGCTCTCGGAAACAGATACGGCAGAGACCAAAGTCACGCATATATCCGTGTCGTCGACCACAGCGAAAACAGCGGTTCACCGCTCGAGTACTGTATTTAGGCGTCTTTTGGGAACGCGCGATAGTTGAGGTCTTTGCCATAGGTTCGGTCCCCCTTGGAATATCGCATGGATTTTTCTCTAAGCTTCCCCGAAAGGTTGCTCAGAGAGAAACTCATGGATTACCAAAGAGTCTGCATATCCTAGCAGATGGGAGTGGTAGTGTCAAATAAGAAAGCGGGGTCTTCCCCGCTTTTTACTTACGCCTTAAATATTCCTTCCTGGATGGCAATCATATTAAATACCATATGCACTGGTAAAATGAGAAAAACATTTTGATGTACCTTGTACAGCAAAGTAAACATGATCGCTCCTGGGATGATGAAAATCATCTTGTACCAAGGGTCTGGGAAAATAAAATGCATCCCGGCAAAAAATGCAGCATTGAGCGTAAAGTTCACCCATGGATGGTTTGGTAGTAGTTCTTGTCCAACTTTCCATAGATACACCTAATAGAGGAAGACTTGTGCAAGCACTCCAATACCAGACCAATACAATATTTTTTGCCAATCTACATTCCACTCCAAGGGATGAAAACGCCCCCATACAATAAACCAAATAACCCCAAGCAGTATTGCATCGATATGATCACATATGCCATCCATGGTTATGGGCATACACCCTATACTTTTTATCGTCCACATACCACGCCAAACACGTAGATATGTGGTAATCGCCACAAATAAAAATACAAGGGCAAGAACAACGGCATTGAGATGTTCGGTAGATATCCGAGTAAACTGCATGGCAGCAATACATAGCGGTGGAAGAATGGGAACCGTCGTAAATTCCCGGTACGTACAGACGAGGGATATGGGTTTTTTCATTGTGCAGATTTTTCTTTACTCTATTCCTCATATATCAAATGTCAAACACCTCCCTGTTTCCAGAGAGGTGTTTGTTGTTAAAAAATTATTTGGTGTCTTGTTTAAACGGGATACCGAGATAGGTAAAGAATGCGAGTGCTTCGTCACGGTTTTTTGCAGTAGAGACAAGAGTGATCGCAAATCCGAACACGTCCTTAAGGTCTTCATCAGAAGTTTCTGGGAAAATAGTGTGCTCTTTGATACCAAGTGTCATGTTACCAATACTATCAACAGTCTTTGGGTCAATACCACGGAAGTCTTTGGTGCGAGGGATTGCAATGTTGATAAGTTTATCAACGAAATGGAGCATGCGTGCACCGCGAAGCGTTACCGCTACTCCGATCGGATCACCTTGACGCACCTTGAAGCTTGCAACTGATTTCTTTGCAGAACGAACAGTTGGTCGCTGACCAGTGATTCGAGTGAGTCGGTCCATAATCACATCGTTTTTCGTACGATCTTTTTTCATGCCAGATCCAGTACCGCTTGAAATAACGATTTTGACCAATCGAGGTGCTGCAAGAACACTGGTGTATCCAGGAAGTGCTGTATGAGTAGTATCTTGTTTTTGCTTAATGATTTCCATATAAAAACTCTTATTTCTTTACTGCTTTCTTTTCAGCAAGCTTGAGGTTGGAGTGATGAATCGACGCTTCTCGCTCTACAATAGAACCTTTTTCGGTTTTACTTTTTGCACGAACATGCACCTTAACCTTGTTGACCCCATCGACAATCGCTCGGTCACCGATAATGCGCGCAACAGGACCCTTCGCACCTTTGTGCTTGCCAGTTATTACTATAACGTTGTCTCCTTTTTTGATATGCATATTATAAAACCTCTGGTGCCAATGACACGATTTTCTGATAGCCGAGCTCACCAATCTCTCGAGGGATCGGGCCAAAGATACGACCAGCCTTTGGTTCTTTCTTTCCCTTTTCGATCACAACAACTGCATTATCATCAAATCGGATATATGACCCATCTTTGCGACGAAATGCATTCTTTTGTCGGACCACTACTGCGTAGAGGACATCTTTTTTCTTGATCGCCTTGCGAGGTTCTGCAACCTTCACTGAAATAACAACAACATCTCCGATACCAGCATACCGGCGCTTACTACCACCAAGTACTTTGAAGACCTTACCGATTTTTCCTCCGGCGTTGTCAGTGATTTTTACGATTGTTCCATCTTGTACCATATAGTTAACTCTGTTGTACGTTATCCGCTACTACAATGAAGCGCTTGTCCTTTGACAAAGGTCGTGTCTCGCGCAGCTCAACAATATCACCGACTTTGTGAGTATTGTTTTCGTCGTGCGCCTTGAACTTCTTGGTGATCTTGTAGTACTTTTTGTACTTAGGATGCTGCACAAAGCGTGTCACTGCAACAACAACGGTTTTATCCATCTTGTCTGAAACGACAGTTCCCTTGAGTGTTTTAGTTGTAATAATTTCTGATTTCATAATAGTTATACTCGTTATACTCTCTCAACGACACGGGTCTTCAGTGGAAGTTTAGTTCCTGCTTTACGTAGCGCTTCTCGTGCAACCACTTCAGTAACACCATCTACTTCAAAGATGATACGTCCTGGAAGCACTTCCATGCAGTATCCATCAAGATCTCCCTTACCTCCTCCCATCGGTACTTCTGCTGGCTTTGAGGTGATAGGACGGTCTGGGAAGACACGAATCCACATACGGCCAGTCTTACCGAGGTGACGAGATGCTGCCTTACGAGCTGCTTCGATCTGGTTTGATGTGATACGAGCAAGTGACTCAGTCTTGAGCCCAAACGAACCAAAGTTGATAGTAGTACCACGAGTCTCTATACGCCCTTCCATCTTAGTTCGTTTCTTTTGCCACTTTCTAAATTTTACCTTTTTTGGAAATAACATACATTAACTCTTGGACTGTCTACTGTCTTGATCTTTGGTAAAAACCTGACCTTTGTAAATCCACACCTTAATACCGATCACACCGTATGCGAGATTTGCGCGTTCACGAGCAAAATCGATATCTGCACGAATAGTCTGCAGCGGAATAGATCCACGCTTGAGTTCTTCACTTCGTGAGATTTCAGCTCCTCCGAGTCGTCCTCCGAGATAAAACTTTACTCCCTGCACACCACGAACCGCCATCACCTTTTCGATAAGCTGCTTCATAACACGACGGTATGGGAGTCGCTTCTCCAAACCTTCTGCAATCATGTATGCAACAATCTTTGCATCAGCATCAGGACTAGTAACTTCGACGATTTCAAGTCGGATGTCATCTGTAACAGTAAGTTTTGCTCGTTTGAGGGCTGTTTGGATATCTGCCTTGAGTTTGGTTGCACCCTCACCAGATCGACCAATAATCATACCTGGGCGAGATGTTCGAAGAATCACTCGAATAGCTTTTTGACTTCGCTCTATTTCTATACTTGAAATGTATGAACCGCGAAGGCGCTTTTCGAGGTACCCACGAATCGTAACGTCAACCTTGAGGTTCTGAACGTAGTTTTTGTCGGTTGCAAACCAGCGACTCTTCCAATCGCGAAGTGTTACAAGACGGTGTGAATATGGGTGGACAACTTTAGACATACTATTATTTCTTTACTTTTTTAGCTTTTAGTGGAGCGGTCCCGAGAGTAACTGTTACATGAGAGAGACGCTTGTTGATAGGAGTTGCACGTCCCATTGCGCGAGGCATAGACCGCTTCATAACAAGTCCCTTGTTTACTTCTACATTTTGTACAACAAGAGTCGCAGAATCTGCACCTGCAGTCACTGCGTTTGCAACAGCACTTTTTATGAGTTTCTGCATAGGAAGCGCACCACGCTTGACCATGTATGCAAGCGTCGTGTCAGCATCAGCAACACTCTTGCCTTTAACGGCATTTGCCACAAGGCGAACCTTGCGAGGAGATTGTTTGTAATTTGATAGTGTTGCTTTCATGGTTAATTTTATTGAAATTATTTCCCTGACTATATTGTAAATATGTTACTTTTTGTCAGTTGTAGCTTTTGCTGCTTTTGCTGCTGAGATTTCAGCTTCTTTTTTCTTTTGATCGATTTCCTTCTGCATCTTACCACCGTGTCGGGTAAACTTGCGTGTTGGCGAGAATTCTCCCAAACGATGCCCTACCATGTCTTCGGTCACAAGCACTTCGATATGCTGCTTGCCATTGTGCACACCAAAGGTAAATCCAACCATTTCTGGTGCGATTTGACTATCACGAGCCCATGTCTTGATGACACCAGCTGACATAGGAGCTTTGCCCTCAATCTTCTTGAGGAGCTTTTCATCAATATACGGGCCTTTGGCGAGTGATCGTGTCATTTCGGTGGTTTCTTTGGTAGAAAAAAGAAGCTCTTACGAGCTGATGTATAGTAGCAAATTCTAACCCAATGTCAAATATGCCATTAGTCGTAGATATCGTGATCCCCTATAGAGTGAAAAAGTATTGTATCTTGCTGATTTGGGTCAAATTCAAAGATGACTCTATACGCCTGGTCAATGGAAAAAGCGTACAAACCAGCCAGTATTCCGTGTAATTTATGCGTCCTAAGCGTAGGCGCAAACGGATCCTTTCGAAAAAGGGCTTCTTTCGTTTCAAACTTTCGGATGATGTTTTGAGGGAGTTTCTTGTGTAAACGATTGAACTTCGGTGAATATATGATTTGCATGTACTGCTATCGTAAATCTTTGAAGTTTTTGAGAACTTTTCCCTTACCCGCTGCTATTTCTCGACGACTTTCTTGCACCTCCGCAAGTACCTGCTGTTTTCGCCATTCGCGCAAAAGCTGTCGAATGAACTCACTTTTAGAGCTATAGTTGCCTTCTTTGACCGCAGTTTCAAGCTCTTGAGCAAGAGGTGCCGGCATTGAAATATTGACTATGGTTCTCATACCTCCTACTGTAACACAATGTATTACAGCAGTGCAACTACCTTGGGTACAAATACGATCAGACCCACGACTACCGCACCTACTACCGTCAGGAGTACTGCTCCCGCAGCGACGTCTTTGGTATCACGGGCATAGGGGTGATAGGTAGGGCTCGTGAGGTCTATATCGATCTCGAGCGCAGTGTTGAAGCCTTCTGCGACCAGTACCGACGTGATCGCAAGCACAAGCACTGCCCATTCCCCTGGACTGATCTGTAGTACAAAGCCGAGCAGCACCACAACCACTGTAGCAACCGCATGCACCCAGGCATTGTGTTGTGTCCGGAAAATGATCCCTATCCCCCGCAGTGCATGCCGGAAGCTCTGCGCCCGAGCAATGATAGAGAAGCGTTTCTTTTCTGAGAGGTTTTTGTACATAGAGTAAGTATAGCAAAGAAAAACACCCACTTACTTGAGCGGGTGTTTTTCTGAAAATTATTTCTTCCCAACTTTGCGTCTCGTAATGACGTCGTTGTTTGAGTACTTCTTGGGAGTACGAGTCTTGCGACCACCGGTAACCTTACCCCATAGAGTTTTCGGACGCTTGGTACCTCGGCCTTGTACACCTTCACCACCACCGTATGGGTGATCGACAGGGTTCATGGCAGTACCACGGACCGTAGGACGGATACCCTTCCATCGACTTCGTCCAGCCTTACCGTAGCGAACGAGCTTGTTCTCATCGTTGGAAACAGTACCGAGTGTTGCCCAGCAAGTATCTTGGACACGTCTGATCTCGGTCGATGGCATCTTGAGCTGCGTGTAGCCGTCGTTTTGCGCGATGACCTGTGCAAATGAACCTGCTGATCGGACCATCTTTGCGCCAGCACCTGGCTTGATCTCGATGTTGTATACAAATGCGCCGGTAGGGATCGCAGAGAGTGGCAAACGGTTGCCTTGCTCGATAGGAGCAGTCGCAGAGACGATAAACGTGTCTCCTACTTTCACACCCTTGGGCAGTACGACGTAGCGCTTTTCACCATCACGGTAGACTGCAACTCCGATAAATGCAGAACGGTTTGGGTCGTATTCGATCGAGTCGATACGCGCAACGATGTCGTGCTTGTTGTACAAAAAGTCTACATCTCGATACAGGCGCTTGTTACCACCTCCTTTGTGACGAGTAGTGATACGACCCATGTTATTGCGACCTACGTGTCGCTTGCGCCCTTTGGTGAGCGCTTTGAGTGGAGTGGTGCGAGTCAAAATCTTGCGATAGTCGATCGTAAGTGTTTGTCTCTGTCCTGGTGATGTGGGTTTGCGTGATTTCATAAAATTCTTGTTATCTGTGCATTATTACATAATGTCAATTTTGACACCTTTGGCGACGGTAACGTACGCTTTTTTGGTTTTGCGGGCAACACCGAGCACACCCTTGCGCCAAAATGTCTTGGGTTTAACGTTTACGGTATGTACCTTAAGTGGCTTGTGTTTGTATTGCGCAAAAAATGCTTTTGCAACCTCACTCTTAGTCATACCTACAGTGACATCAAATGTATATGTGTTTACGCTAGCAAGTTTTGCAGCCTTTTCAGTAATACGAGGTTTACGAATAACAGCTGTTGTTGCCTTTGTTTCTCGTTCTGTTTTTGATTGTGTTGTTTTAGTAGCCATATACAAGTATTATTTCATCTTTGACTCAAGAGTCGGTACTGCCTGTGCGGGATCAACCATAACAATGTGACGGTAGCCCAAAAGCATAGCTGGGTTAATCTCAAGTGTTGTTACCATAGTCACCCCAGGAAGATTTGCAAAACTCTTTGCGACTGTTTCTTCAAGTGTTGGTACAACGATAAGTGCGTTAGTACGCTTTTCTGAATCGATAGCTGTAAAACCATCTGCTTTTGCAAGCGCTTTTAGGACCATAGATGCATCTTTAGTCTTGATGGTAGGAAGTGAGAGAGTATCTACAAACAGCACGTTACCCATTGCGTATTTGCGTGAAAGTACAGTGTAGAGTGCCTTGATACGAGATTTCTTGTTGATCTTTTTTGAATAGTCTTTGTCATTACGAGGACCAAAGGTAATACCACCACCAGTCCAAATCGGACTACGAGTAGAGCCGTGACGAGCTTGTCCAGTACCTTTTTGTTTCCATGGCTTCTTACCACCACCAGAAACTTCTGAGCGATCCTTGGTATGTGCGGTACCTGCTCGCTTGTTTGCAGCCATACTAGTAACAACCTGGTGTACAAGATCTGCGTTCCATGGTGCAGCAAACACCTTCTCAGATAGAGTAATAGTTCCTGCTTTTGTACCCTTTTGTGAGTAGAGTGTCGCTTCGAGAGATACTGCTTTTTTAGTTGTATGTTTTGATGTAGCCATATGTATTAACTCGCACTTACGATGCGTACAAGAGAGCCTCGTCGACCAGGGACAGCTCCTCCGATAAAGATCGTGTCTCCTTCTACTGCAACAACCTTAAGTCCTTTAACAGTAACAGTGTCTCCACCAGTACGTCCTGCCATGCGCATACCTTTGACGACACGACCTCCGGCACGACCTGGTCCTCCACCGATTGATCCTGGTTCACGCTCTGAGTGTTTCTGACCGTGAGAACGTGGTCCTCCGTGGAAACCATGACGCTTGACCACACCTTGGAAACCTTTACTCTTTGAAGTACCGGTAACGATTACACTATCTCCTGCCGCAAATACTTCTGCTGACATAGTATCTCCTGTAGCAACTTCTGCGCTATCAGTACGAAATTCTCGTACTACCTTGTATGCTTTACCACCAAGCGATCCGAGCTCTGCCTTGGTACGACGTGATTCTTTTTGTTCACCTGCACCTACCTGTACAGCACTGTAACCATCTGATTCAACAGTTTTGATACGAGTAACAGTGTTTGCTTCCACCTTGATAGCGGTCACGGGATACACCACGCCTTTATCATCGAAGCGCTGGGTCATATTGATTTTTGTACCGATGATGAATTTCATATGTTCTTGCCTGCCACCTGGGCGGGTATTGGACCATTTAAAGCTGATTTAATTGGTAGGAGGATTATACACGGCTTTTAAAAAGGTGCAAGTTTATACGCAAAAAATCCCCAAACGGGGATTTTTTGCTGAGTATGTTCTTTTGGTGAACTTACATCATTTTGACGTCGATATCGACACCTGATGGCATTGAGAGGTTTGTGAGCGCCTCAATGACCTTAGGTGATGGATTTTCAATGTCGATCAGTCGCTTGTGTACTCGCATCTCAAACTGCTCACGAGCATTTTTGTAGATGAAGGGAGAGCGATTGACTGTGTATTTCTTGATTTCAGTTGGCAGTGGGATTGGTCCTCGTACGACTGCGTCGTAGCGAATAGCCGTATCCACGATCTGCTTTACTGAAGCGTCGAGAATCTTGTTTTCATAAGCTCGGACTCGGATACGGAGCATGCTCTGTACTTCGGTACCTGCTTTTGATTTTGTTGGTGTTTTTGTTGCCATAGTGAATGAACTCGGTATGTGTCGGGGTGGTATGGGTGGGTTCGTCTGTTTCTACGCCATACTCCCTACTTCGATACCATGTGTCTATACTTACGCAATAATCTTGGTTACAACACCAGCACCGACTGTGCGGCCACCTTCACGGATCGCAAAGCGCATCTGGTCTTCCATCGCTACTGGTACTACCAGCTTAACAACGATTTTAACAGTGTCTCCTGGCATAACCATTTCAGTACCTGCAGGAAGTGTAACCTCACCGGTCACGTCAGTTGTACGGATGTAGAACTGTGGCTTGTAGCCGTTCACGAATGGAGTGTGTCGTCCACCTTCTTCCTTTTTGAGGACATAGACTTCACCTTCAAACTCGGTGTGTGGCTTCACTGATCCAGTTTTTGCAAGCACCTGACCACGAGTGAGGTCTTCTTTCTTTGCACCACGGAGGAGAATACCTGCGTTGTCGCCGGCCATACCTTCCTGGAGGTTCTTGTTAAACATTTCGATACCAGTAACAGTTGTCTTTGCAGTATCTTTGATACCAACAATTTCAACTTCTTCACCAACCTTTACTGTTCCACGTTCGATACGACCAGTAACCACAGTACCTCGGCCTTCGATAGAAAAGATGTCTTCGATTGGCATAAGGAATGGCTTGTCGACTTCACGTTCTGGAAGTGGGATGTAGGTGTCAAGCGCGTTGGTGAGTTCAAGAACCTTTTGTGCCCATTCATCATCGATAGATGTTGACTCGAGCGCTTTGAGTCCTGATCCACGAATCACTGGACAATCCTTGTCAAAGCCTTGTTTTGCAAGGATTTCACGGATTTCTTCTTCGACGAGGTCAATCATGTCTTTATCATCAACCATGTCGCACTTGTTGAGGAACACAATGATTTTTGGCACACCAACCTGCTTCGCAAGAAGGATGTGTTCACGAGTCTGTGGCATTGCACCGTCAGTTGCTGCAACCACGATGATTGCACCGTCCATCTGTGCTGCACCAGTAATCATGTTCTTGATGTAGTCAGCGTGACCTGGCGCATCAATGTGTGCGTAGTGACGAGTCGCTGTTTCATACTCGTTGTGTGAAATGTTGATCGTAATACCACGAGCTTTTTCTTCAGGTGCGCCGTCAATGTCGCCGACACCCTTGAGCTTCACGGTGTTTCCTGCCATGTTGAGCACATGGAGGATTGCTGCAGTAAGTGTTGTCTTACCATGGTCAACGTGACCGATGGTACCGACGTTTACGTGCGGCTTATCTCGCTTAAATTCTCCTGCCATATAATATATTTTAATTTTTACTAATAAACAAACAAAAACAATCAACCCGACTCTCGTCAGGCACAAAATTGATTGTCCCCTATGATACCAAGTATGGGTGCTTTGTCAATAAAATATAAAAAGTGCCAGATATACATCTGGCACTACGTTGTGTTGAAACTATGCAACAGCATCTGAAAGCAAGTTAATAACTACTGCAATGTTGTCTACATGCTTGGATCCATGACAATTACCAGGGATAAATACTGTCTTTTTATCTCCCTTGGCATCTGTTTCCACCTTGAAGTCACCCAGTAAGATTCTATTTTCTGACAATACTGATAACCTCAATGGGGTGCGACTTGTGCCGTCTTGCTTATACCTTACGGAATACTTACCCCCATTGATTGAGGCTTCCCCCTCAAAGACGTTGTCTGAAGTTTCCTGAGGTGAAACTACATGTTTAGAAAAAAAATTACCCAGATTTTGCGGGGGGATACTGCTTACATTTTTTTGTTGCATACTATATAAAATTTTAATTTTTTATTATTGTAACAAAATTTTTTGTTTTGTCAAAAAAATACCGAGCTGTACTATAGCTCGGTATTTGGGTAGATACTTAGAATGTACTCGTGTGGCTTGATCGCTTTGGACCAGTCTATGTCCGGAGCACGCTCTGGCGTAAATGCGGCCCGAGCCATCGACGTATCGATGAGGCCTGGTTCATAGAGTACGACACTACCCCACCGGTTAGATGTGTTGAGTTCGTGTGCATAGTTACGTACCGCAAGCATAGTGTCTGCATAGATTGTCTCACCTTTTCTAAAAGGGTGACCTTCGATGAAGTCTGCTGCATGCGAACCTACTATTTCGAGCATGATACGTGAGGTATCGTAGAACTCAGCAACTGCGTCTACTATGTTTTCTTTGGTTACATAGTTGGCTCTATCTACGAGACTCTGAACCTCGTCAAATGGAAGTATTGGTCCAGGAAAACCATCGTCCCACAGGAACACACCCGCTGCAAGAAACACCCGATCAATCGGATACTTGTCATTTTTGAGCTCTTGGAAAAGTTCTCTCGTTTGCTGACGATTCTCAACATCGCATAGGAGTACGTGTATACCACTGATCTTGAGCAGTGCCTGTGCTTCAGGTTTGGACAATGAGCGAACAGGAGCAATAACGGTGTGCCCCTGTGAGACGAGGTATCGAGCGGCTGCACCACCGATCCCCCCAGTAGCGCCGGTAACAAGAATTGTTTTTTTATTCATGAGCTAATAGTTTATCCCTACCCTACCATAAATACAAAAAACTACTCAACCGAGTAGTTTTTTGTACCTGAATTATTGTCGAGATTTCACGATCGTATCCGCAACGTTCTGTGGCACGATATCGTAGCGAAGGAACTCCATGGTAAATCCTGCGCGTCCCTCAGTCATACTTCGAAGACTTGTCATATATCCAAACATTTCTGAAAGCGGCACAACCGCATTGACGACTTGGTTCATACCGCGAGTCTCCATACCTTCGATAAGACCTCGGCGTGATGAGAGACTTCCTGTAACATCACCCATGAACTTCTCAGGGGTTACTACCTCTACCTTCATCATTGGTTCAAGAATCACAGGACGAGCTGCCTTTGCGGCATCTTGAAGTGCCATTGATGCGGCGATTTTAAACGCCATTTCGTTTGAGTCAACTTCGTGGAATGATCCATCGTAGAGATCAACTGAGACATTTTCCATTTTGAAACCTGCAACTACACCACGATCAAGTCCTTCTCGGATACCTTTTTCGATTGGGGCAATGTATTCTCCTGGAATCGCTCCTCCTTTAATGTTGTTGATGAACTCAAAGAAGCCATCGCGCTTCACGTTCTTTGGCAGATCCTTTGGGTCAACGGTGAGATCCATTGGTTTGATCTTGATTTTGACGTGACCGTAGTTACCTTTACCACCAGACTGCTTGATGTATTTACCTTCTGCTTGTGCTTCACCGGTAATAGTCTCACGATATGCAACTTGTGGCTTGCCAACATTTGCTTCCACATTAAACTCACGCTTCATACGATCAACAATGATTTCAAGGTGGAGTTCTCCCATACCTGCAATGATTGTCTCTTCTGTTTCAGGGTCGGTAGATACCTTAAATGTTGGGTCTTCATCTGCAAGACGGTTGAGTGCGAGACCCATTTTTTCTTGGTCGGCTTTTGTTTTAGGTTCAATACGAAGGTTGATCACTGGTTCTGGGAACTTGATACGATCAAGCTGGATAGGGTTTGCTTCATCAGTAAGAGTGTCTGATGTTTTCACTTCCTTAAGTCCTACTGCTGCTGCAATTTCTCCTGCAAAAACCTTTTTGATTTCTTGACGTTGATCAGCTTGCATACGCACGATACGTGAGAGACGTTCTTTGTTGCCGGTACGAGGGTTGTATACATATGACCCTGCTTCAACAGTACCTGAGTACACACGGAAAAATACGAGCTGACCAACGAATGGGTCGTTCATACTCTTAAACGCGAGTGCTGCAAATGGTTCACTATCAGAGGCATGTCGCTCTAGTGGCTCATCAGTATCTGGGTTTGTTCCCTTGACTGCTGCAATATCAGTTGGTGCAGGTAGATAATCAACAACCGCATCCAATACGAGCTGTACACCTTTGTTCTTGAGTGCAGATCCAGCAAATACTGGGAAGATTTGGTTTGCAATCACTGCTTTACGCATGAGTTTCTTGAGAACATCGATAGATGGTTCAGTTCCTTCGAGGTATGCATTCATTGCAACTTCATCATTTTCGACTATACGCTCAATAAGCTCTGCGCGATACTTCTTGGCATCATCCATCATATCTGCAGGCACTTCTTTTTCGATCACTTTGTTACCCATGTCGCCTTCGAAGTAGTACGCCTTCATCTGAAGAAGGTCAATTACTCCTTCATGTTTATCTTCGAGACCGATTGGAATCTGGTATCGAACAGCCTTTTTTGAGAGTCGATCAAGGATCGTTTTGTATGAGTGCTCAAATGACGCACCAGTACGATCGAGTTTGTTTACGAAACAAATACGAGGCACGTTTGCTTCGTCAGCATAGCGCCAGTTGGTTTCTGATTGTGGTTCGACGCCTGCAACTCCATCAAACACCACTACCGCACCGTCAAGTACTCGAAGTGATCGCTTCACCTCAACCGTGAAGTCAATGTGTCCAGGAGTATCGATAATGTTAAATGCGTACCGCTTGGATTTGTCTCCATTTGCGTAGGTAGGAATCCAGCTACAAGAAACCGCGGCAGCAGTGATCGTGATACCACGTTCTCGCTCTTGCTCCATCCAGTCGGTAGTAGTCTCACCGTCATGCACCTCACCGATCTTGTGTGACATACCGGTGTAGTACAAAACGCGCTCTGATGTTGTTGTTTTACCAGCATCAATGTGCGCAATAATTCCAAAGTTTCGTGTTTGTTCGAGTGAATACTCTCGGTTCATAATACTAAATAATTATCGATAATAAAAAAGAGACGTTGCAGTCACTTGTGACCACCACTATACGGCACAATAGGGCTTTTTGCAAATAACATATGAAAAAACCGCAGATAAAAATCTGCGGACTCTTTGCTTATGAGAAATAAAAAACACCTTATTCAATAGTACCACTACCACGCAAAGTGAGCGAACGCTTTGTTGGACTCTGCCATCTTGTGGGTGTCCTTCTTCTTCTTTACAGCGTTTCCTTCACCCTTTGCTGCAAGCATGAGCTCATCAGCAAGTGCAATAGCAGTCTTGGTACCCTTGCGGCCACGAGTTGCTTCGATAATCCATCGCATTGCAAGAGCGGTACGACGCTCGGTACGAACTTCACGAGGAACCTGATAGTTAGCACCTCCGATACGTCGTGAACGGACTTCTACGAGTGGGCCTGCATTTTTAATAGCTTCATCAAACACAGTAAGTGCGCTTTCTACTCCTTCTTTTTCCTTGATAATATCAAGTGCGCCGTAGACGATTGCACGAGCAGTGTTCTTTTTGCCACTTTGCATGATAGAGTTGATGAATTTTTCAAGCACAAGTGAGTCAAACTTGATGTCAGGCTTTACAATATTTCGATTTTTTACTGGTCGTCGCATATAAATGTGTTATTTCAATACTTACTTAGCTGCTTTTGGGCGCTTGGTACCGTACATAGAGCGAGACTTGCGTCGCTTATCAATACCTTGCGTGTCGAGCACACCGCGAACAATGTGATATCGAACTCCGATCAAGTCCTTCACGCGTCCACCGCGAAGCATAACTACTGAGTGTTCTTGGAGGTTGTGCCCTTCTCCTGGAATGTACGCGGTAACAGTGTCACCGTTGGTCAGACGCACACGAGCGATTTTACGGATCGCAGAGTTTGGTTTCTTGGGAGTAGTAGTAGAAACCTTGACGCATACACCACGCTTAAACGGAGAAGCATATGCAACAGGGCGGTTGTGGATTGTATTGAACCCACGTGAAAGAGTCACCGCCTTACTCTTGCGAGCAGCAGTGGTGCGAGGTTTCTTTATCAGCTGGTTTATTGTAGCCATGTGTCCGAGTATCCTACTACAAGGCGTTGAATTAATCAAGCGGTATTCCTGTCAAAAGGGTGTATCCATTATAGGCAAGTGGTGCTACTACCCTCCAAAGAAAGACTATAAACACGAGGAGAAGAGGAAGTGAGTACTGTTCAATGAATCGCAGTGTCGGCTGTGCCCGAGCAGGCAGTACCGCCGAGAGGAAGCGAAATCCGTCTAGTGGAGCAATCGGGACGGCATTAAATAGAGCAAGTACAATATTGACCAATACAATAATACTTGCGATATCAATAAATGCCCGAGATACGATCCCTGTCGCAAGCGACGCCCGGATCAGAAGCCCAAAGATGACTGCGACAAGGAGGTTCACCACGATACCTGCAATAGCGACCTTGGCGATGGATTTATTGCCATGTTTGAGGTTGTCAGGGTTATATGGCACCGGCTTGGCCCAGCCAAGCACAAAGCCCGCACTAGAGACTATCAATACAAGCGGTAGAATAACCGAACCAAACCAATCGATGTGTTTGAGTGGGTTAAGCGTAATACGCCCGAGCATACGAGCAGTCGAATCACCTTCATGTTCTGCCATGAGTCCGTGTGCAACCTCGTGCACAATGATCGACACCATGAGGATAAGAAAATAAAAAATGGAAAGTGGGCCTTGCATGAGAGTATCCCCTATGGTACCATGCGAGTCACTATGGCAAAAGCATGCGCAATCACCAATAAAACCTCACAAATGGCGGGTGGCTACTCGACCAAGGTTCGTGCGACCAAATTTAACCCTATTACCCCTTCTCGCAAATACGCCAACCTCCAAAAGAAGCGCATTTACGTCGCTGAGCTCGGTAAAAACGTCATGGTTACTG
This sequence comes from uncultured Candidatus Saccharibacteria bacterium, assembly GCA_964432275.1. Classification (GTDB taxonomy): domain Bacteria; phylum Patescibacteriota; class Minisyncoccia; order Phycocordibacterales; family UBA9973; genus UBA4124. The sequence continues at coordinate 64,841 of CAYSMH010000001.1, forward strand.
TCTCTACTAAAGGCCTCCGAACTATTGCAAAAAATGGTGCGTACGCAGCACTCAAGAAAGCTGGCGTTATCAAATAAGTTTGAAAAATAAAAAATAAAAAAACCGTCCATTTGGGCGGTTTTTTTGTTGCGACTTTCTATCTGATTGCTAATCAAGAAGTTCAGTAATAAGTTCCATTGTCCTTCTCGAGTGCAAATATTGTGCTTTTTTTGTGTCTTTTAAAATTTTCCCAAGTAGATCTTCAGTGGAAGTTTTATCCGCGTGTAATGCATACGAACTAAAATATCCTTCTTCTTTCATTTTCAAAAAACGTTTTTGATCAACAGAAGCAATGATACGCCCTTGGTTTTCTTCCGACATTTCCTGAGAGAACAGGTAAAACTGTTTATTTTGAAGAAGATGCATGTGCTCTATAACTACTCCGATTTCTTCATCAATATTTGGCTTATGCTTGTTGAAATACTCATGAGCAAAGATATTCTCCATGGTGTCGTTTTGACCGCACATTGTTTCGCAAAGCCAAAATAGTCGTTTCAACTGATCGATCCTGAGCGTATTTACTGCAGGGAAAAACCTTGACGGATGAATAGTGGAAAGAAGAAATATCACTTCAAAAGGAAATTGAACCCCTTTCTGATAGATAAACAGATTATGATCATCTTTTTCTAAGGGAGCTTTTACTCCTTTTGTAGAATCTATTGACCACTTCAATATCTCTTCTATCCTTTCAGTTTTGCAATACTTAAAATAGTCGGCAAGATTCCCACACTCCGATTCATTTTCTGAAAAAGAGTGATCATACCAGCGTTCCCAACTACTATTTCCGGAACGACATTTTGATCCTACATAAAACAATTGTCTCGGTGTTAGTATGTTGAGGAAATTCGTAGGTAAAAAATGCATATTTTCTTCCCACAGTTCTGTAGAGACACTCTTTTCCACACTCATTTCATAGTCAATCAAAGACTGAAACTGTTGTGGCAATATCAACTTGATGATTGATTGTTTTTTTACTGACTCTACTAAGTTTTTATACAAGTCAGGGATACCCATTCGTTGAAGCTTTTGTACAAGTTGCACAAGAAGTTCTTTTCGGTTTGTTTTCATATACAATTTTTAAATGAAGAAATTAGGTTTTTCTTGATAGTACCCCCTCCGCTCTATTTGTCAAAATAATCTATTTCCCCCCTCCTCGTTTCCACCCACCCCTTGATGGATACAGTATGACGGTGCCGTTGTCTTGTGTTGAGATCAGTGGGATCTTCAATTTTTTCACTATATCAGTGACTTCTTTGTGTGGATGACCATAGCTATTGTTGACCCCCGCAGAGACGAGAGCGAGTGCTGGGCTCGCCGCCTTCAGATATGACTCACTTGTAGAAGTCTTGGACCCGTGGTGACCGAGCTGCACCACATCAACATCGAGAGCTTTTGTATTGGTTTTCACCAGATACTGTTCGATCGAAATCGGTGAGTCCCCGGTAAGGAGTGCGCTCGATGCTCCCATGTCGAGCCTGCTCACCACAGACGCGGTGTTGGTCTCCCATCCACTCGTATCACGATCAGGAAACAAGATGGTGAGCTTCGTTGTACTGTCGAGCACTATCGTCATACCCTTGCGCACGTAGTATGCGGGTATGGTTTCATCTGCAAGTACGCCGTTGAGGTCTTTAAAAAGGCTTGAGTCGCTCGTGACCTGTGAGGTGAGGTACATGCCGACTTTGTACCTGCTGAGCACGAGTTTCAGTCCACCTATGTGGTCTGCGTCAGGATGTGTGGCTAGTACAATGTCGATACTACGATCACCTCTGGGCATCACCTGCGCGAGCTCAGTGAGCACCTTGCTATCTTTGCCGCCATCGATGAGCATCTGCGCACCGCTTGGTGCAGTGATGAGGAAGCTATCTCCTTGACCAATATTGAGCATTGCTATGCTTCCTGTTCCCTGTCTGTCTGATGGCTGTAGCACTGCCGATGCGATACCGAGAATGATCAAAAGTACCATCATCCAGATCAGGGTTTTCAGTTGTCGAGTCATGTATACTACTAGTGTATCAGACCAACACAGACACCATGTTTATCGAGCAACCCGTATCCCCCCTTCCCTTTGGCAAGATCAGCACAACTACTCACGAGGAGCATCAAAAGCTCTATGCTGGGTATGTAAAAAATGCAAACGCAGTTATAGAAAAACTTGCTACATACCAAACCGACGATACCAAAATATATGAAACAGGTGAACTCTATCGTCGATTTGCATTTGAATACAACGGTATGCGCAACCATGAAGTGTATTTCGCACTTGTCAGTGGCCCGAGCACTACCGCTCCTGCGCTTATGGCCGCAATCGAAAAGCAATGGGGTGCACTCGATGCGTTTAAATCACTCTTTATTTCTCTTGCAACCACACGAGGTATCGGTTGGGCAATGCTCTCATACGATACTAAAGTAGACGGGTTGATACTTCATTGGATAGATGAACAGCAAATCGGACAACTCCAAGGTACTGCGCCAATCATCGCGCTCGACATGTGGGAGCACGCATACGTCGCTGACTATCAGCCAAGTGGTAAAAAGCAATACATTGAAGATTTCTTTGCAACTATGAACTGGTCCGTCGCCGAAGCGCTCTATACCACTGCCAAAGGAATTCAGTAAGTTCTCTTTTAAAAAGAAATGTGAGCACAACTACATAAACCCCTGTCACACCCCACCACGCAAGTGCTGGGGTTTGCCATAGGTACAGACGATCAAACACTCGGAGTATGCCAAGCACTACCGACCCAAATCCCGACAGAAGTACGCCCACTAGTGTTGCTGCGGGTGCGATCCATGAGAGCGCGATCAGTAGTATGCCCGAGATCATGATGATAGGTGTGATAAGTGCAAAGAGCACATTTGCAAATGGAGACGACAACGGGAAACTGCCGGAGAAATACATCATATACGGCAGCATAAAAATAGGAGCTGAAACTGCAAGCATGATGAGCTCTCGCAGATCGATATGGTTGGTCTTGGGAATAAAATGAAACAATGTCTCAACTTTGGGTAGTACTAGTATCATAAACATTGTCGCAAGAAATGACAGATGAAATCCAGGATCGACAAAGATACTTGTCGGGCTTATGAAAAAGAAAAACAAATACGCGATCCAGAGCGCACGCATGGGCTGGTATGTCTTGATCGAAAGGCCAGCAAACACTGCAATCCCTCCCATGATCCCCGCTCGCACACTTGCCACACCTGCACCACTGATCAGCACGAGCATGAGGATCGCGAGTGCCGTGATCAGACTGCGCAGTTTGAACGGGAGTCCTTTGAGAAGTAGTGCGAGAAAACCTGCGAGAAGTGTGATGTTGTACCCCGACAACACGAGTACATGGAGCACACCAGTGTTACGAAACAGGTCCGATATGTAGTCTGGGAGCCCACCCTGATACCCCACGATCATTCCTGCGAGTACTCCATCAAATGGAAAAGAAACATGCCGCGCAAATATATCTGCAAACGCATACCGCACTCGAGTCGGAAACCGTGCGAGCGCCATGTCGTGCTCGGTCACTGGACCAATGATCGCATTGCGCACGAGCCCGACGATACCCTTGCTCCCCAGATATGCTTCGTATCCAAATATCCTTCCAGAATCCGTCACAAAGTCTTCTGGTGCTTCGACATTGCCTCTGACCGTGACATGATCTCCGGGCAACACATCGACTTTCTCAGTCGTACTGACTTGAAGTTTCTGATCGTATTGTTCATCGACCACGACAACATTGGTCTTGTCGAGTCTGCGATCTACTGACACCACCCGCACATCAAACGCACGCTTGCCATATATCGCAGTATCTACTGGTACATCAACTCTCCACAGCGCAATGGCTCCGATTATCAGCATACCGCCGAGCAAAGCTCCGCAAATGATTCCCTGTTTGGATCGTAGAAATACAGACACAACAACTACCAAAAACATCGCCACACACCCTATTTCGACAATACTCATATCTGCTATCCGATACAGCATCGCCCCAATCGTGAGAACTATAGTTGCAAGCTCGAGCATGTTTCCATGCTAGCGTATGGAGATAAAGAAAAAATAAAATTGACAAAAAGAAGAATAAAAGTAGTATCAAAGAAAATATATATCTATGCCAGAATGTCGCAACAACCCTTGTACTTGTACAAGTGAGGAAAAATGGTCTTGCCTTACAACTCAATGGAACCAATTAGATAGACCTCAAGAAGAAGAGGAAGAAAAAAAGATTATCAAAAATTTTAAGGAAGCTATAGAAAAGGGAGATATAAAGTTAGCACAAAAACTTCTTCCAGATGTAGAGTTCAAATGGTAACTAAAAATCGCAAGGTCGCCGTATGTTCAATACATACGGTTTTTTACAACAAACTAGCCAACGTATAGTCTTGCACCAGATCTGTTTCTTCTGCTTTTGAAAATACTTTTTTGAACTTGGCGTTTTTGCCTTTCACACGTTTCTCGCAAGTCGCCCAGTCTTTGTCGACATGTATTTTCCCATCTACCATCGAGACGTATGAGTATGCAGTACCTTTATTTTTCGTACCGGAGCTTGATTTCTTTGCGGGAGATTTCGGTGGAGTGTCGTCGAGTTGTAGTTCGTATGCCTTTACTGTTCCCTTAAAAAGCTTTGGTTTCTTTCCAAGCGCAGCCGCAACTGCAAGCTCATCACAGCGGTCGTTGTATGTGTGCCCTGAGTGCCCATCGACTTTGGTCAGTGTGAGTGATCGCCCAAAATAGTCCCGCAGCTTCATGAGCTTCATCCATTGTGGTTTATTTTCAACAGGTTTCTTGGCCATCGTGACCCATCCCTTTTTCACCCAGCCATCGATCCAACTCTCAATGCCGTTTAGCACATAGCGCGAGTCTGCGTGGAGTTCAACCCCTACTGTGCCAAATTTTTTCTCAATATACGCAAGTCCTTGGATGACTGCCTCAAGCTCCATTTGATTGTTGGTGGCAGGGTTCTTTGCACCAGCAAGCTCCACGACTTCTTTATCAGAGATAATGATCGCTCCCCACCCCCCTGGCCCAGGATTGCCGCGTGACGCACCGTCGGTATAGAGTGTGACTGTAGATTTCATGGCAGTAGTATATACGTTGTTGATAGAAAATAAAAAACCTTCGATTAATATCAAAGGTTTAAGTGTGTTTACACAAGATAGCTCGACCAAGTGGTAAAAGTGCGCCAGGATATATAGGACAGATGATTTTTTGTATGCCGCCATTGAACCGATACAATGTAAGTTTCTGAGGGATTCCGTTTATTTTATCCGTAAGATAAATATATACTCCCCCACAAAAACCTGATATAACATTTGCATCTAAAATTTTTTCAGCGAGCGCTTCGGCTTCTTGACGTTCATATTCCTTATATAAATCATTGGAAATACATTCCGTGATGACTTTATGCTGGACACTGTTGTAATTTAGTTTTTGTAATCTTCCTGATATATTTTTTTCAATAGAAAAAATATTATATGTCGGTTCGAGTACTCTCCACACATTGTTTATATACATAGATCTATATTTAAGTTTCAAGAAAACTATATCAAATATATATGAAAAGTCAAGTATCTACACCACCTCACGTATCCGTACTCGCACACCACCTCTCCAACCAGCTTCGAGTGTTCCTAGTAGTGAGACTACTTCATTGGGAGCAAGTTTTTGGATCAGCTCATCTGTCGCAAAGAATGTAAATGCAGTTGCAGTACCGGTCATGTCGCGGACGAGACATTCAATATGTTCTTTGTTTTTACCAAACATTTTTGTACTGACGATCGTGAGGCGCTCAAACAAGAACAGCGGCTCTGCATTACCCACACCAAACGGTGCAAACTTGCGCACAGCGGACAGATGACGAGTGGTAGAGCATGCAAGTGGAAGTGAGATTGTTTCAAGAGTGTTTTTATCTTTGCCATCGTGATCTACTTTTGCGATTGCAGTGTTGAGTGCTTCTTCGAGAAGGTGAATCTTTTCTTTTGCTACCGAGAACCCTCCTGCTGCTTGGTGTCCGCCTGCGTGCAGTATCATGCCATCTGGTAGCGCCTGGAACAGAAGTGCAGCATGGTGTTCATCGATCATCCGACATGAGCCTTTGATCGTACCGTCCCCTGCTTCTCCCCAGACAAAAAAGGATTTGTTGTACGTCTCCACCAGTTTGTTGGCGACCAGTCCGAGCACTGCGGGACGCCACTCGGGGTTGCCTACGACAACGATCGCTCCGAGTGAGTTGTTGAGCTCGCGATATTTCACACTTGCATGTGCGACTTTTACGATTTGCGCAACAAGCGACTTGCGAAGTGTATTGATCTCATCGAGGGTGCGCACAATCTCAAGCGCACGTTTCGGGTCATCAGTTGAGAGAAGTTCAAATGCAAGCATGGGGGTGTCCATACGAGATGCTGCGTTGAGTCGTGGTGCAACAGTAAACGTAAGATCGGCCTCGGTGAGACGCGAAAGATCAATACTGTTTTTTTCAAGCAACATCCGCAGACCGACACGACGAGTCTTGCGCGCCACAAAGAGTCCATAGAGTGCGAGCATACGGTTCTCTCCGGTAAGTGGAACCATGTCAGAGAGTGTGGCAAAGCCGACAAGGTCGAGTAGCCATTTCTCCCATCCTTCTGGTATATCAAACTCTGTTCTGTGTTTTTCTAAAAATGCACACACGAGATAAAACGCCATTGCAGCTCCACACGGATCTTGGTTTGTATATGTACCCTTTGCCGGATGCACGAGTGCGTACGCTGCTGGGAAGTCTGCAAGTGGTGCATGGTGATCGGTGAGGAGAACGTCGATACCGCGCGACTGTGCATCTGCTACTTCTGCAATTGCGGTAATGCCCACATCGACTGTGATCATGAGCGTCACACTCTTGGCTTCAAGTGCATCGATACCTATCTTGCTAACACCGTAGCCCTCATCGTGTCGATCTGGTATGTAGACATGTACGCGATCCATCACTCCGAGCTTTTTAAAAAGGTCGATCAGTACGACTGCTCCCGGGATGCCGTCACAGTCATAGTCAGCATAAATACCGATGTGTTCATCTCCTTTGACTGCGCTGTAGAGCCGTTCGGCAGCTCGCTCCATATCAGTAAACGCCCACAGATCTCCAAGACGATACTCAGGTTCAATAAATGGTTTGTGATCGGTAAGTCCCAGACGTGCTGCGAGCATTGTTTCAAGCTCGGCGGGCGTGGGGAGAGTGGGTTGCATGCATGAGATTCTACCATATACTCTATGCATGAATGACACCGTATTTGGCAAAATAATCCACGGAGAGATCCCTGCAACCAAGGTGTACGAAGACGATCAGTTTCTCGCATTTCTCGACATCAGCCCTGTCGCAAAAGGTCACACACTCCTTATCCCCAAAGAGCAGTACATGTGGATACACGACACACCTGACGATCTGGTCGCCGCTATTTTTGTAAAAGCGAAAGAGTTGATCAATGCAATGCGAGCAGGTTTACCTTGCGACTATGTCCAGCTTGGTGTGGTCGGCAACGAAGTGCCCCACTTTCATATTCATTTGATTCCGCGAATGTTCAGTGAAGAAGTACACCAAACTACTCGCCCTCATACCCCATATGAAAACTCAGAAGAAATGAATACATTTGCCGACAAAATCAGAAGTGGTATGTAATAAAAAAGGCCAGTGATAAAAATCACCGGCCTTGTTAAGAATCTTACGATTCTGTAACCCCCAAAGAAAACTTACCTCTATAATATCATATCTATATCATTTAGTCAAATGGTAAGCCCCCTTGATCTATCAAGGGGGAGCATTTTTCACGGGATACTTCCTGAAGAAGAGGTTTTTCATTTCAGGAGTGTAATGAGGTTTGATTTATTCTATTGTACACAACTATTGAAGAGCTGCAATCCCTGGAAGTGTTCCTGTTGCCAAATAGTCGAGCGCTGCACCTCCACCAGTAGAGACAAAGATGCGCTTAGTATCAACTCCTTGCATCATAGACTCAATCACTGCTCCAGTATCTCCTCCTCCAATGATTGCTTTGGTCTTGCTTGCAACGATGGCCTCTGCGATCGCCTTTGTGCCTGCCACAAATCCTTTTTCATACCAACCTGTTGGACCGTTCCATACGACAAGCTTTGCTTTTTTTATTGCAACAGCAACAAGAGCTATGCTTTGTGGTCCAATATCAACAATCACATCATTTTTTTGTATTTCGTCAGGCGTGAGCGTGAGACGTTTTGTACCTCTCGTCACGACAACATCGATCGGCAAGAGAAGTTTTTCGTTAGTTAGAAGTTTCTTGATCGGTGCATCATGTCCACTTTCAACGACAGATTTCCCTATTTCAAACCCTGATACTTTATAAAAATTATTCAAAATTGCTCCTGCGATGATGAGTTTGTCTGCCTTGTCAGCAAATCGCGTAACAAGTGGTATCTTTGTCCCAAACTTTGCACCCCCGAGAATAAATACAAATGGATGCTTCGGATCAAGTGCAGATGAAAGCGCTTTGATCTCTCGCTCAAGCTGCACCCCTGCAAATGACGGGAGATATTTTGCAATCCCTACCACTGACACGTGCTTGCGATGTGAAACTGAAAACGCATCGTTGACATAGTACTGCCCAAGACTTGCAAGTCGTTTTCCAAACGAGACAGTATTTTTTTCTTCATCTGTGTACCGACGAATATTTTCAAGAAGGATTACTGTACCTTTGGGTACCTCATTTAGGATATCGATTGTGCGTTTGTCATTGAGATCATTGGTGACAAATACTGTGTTAAACGACTTTGAAAGATAGGTTGCGATCGGTCGCAAGCTGTCTGTCCCACTTCCAAGATGTGCGATAAGTACTGGAGTGCCTCCTTTTTTCAAGATAGTAGCGATTGTCTCAAAGCTTGCATCAATACGACGACTATCAACGATGGTTGTACCTTTGAGCGGAACGTTATAATCAACACGCACAAGTACACGAGTGTTATTGAGTTTAGGAAGTTTTGTAACGGATTGCATATTAGAGAGTGGTCAGAGAATGTGCGAGTTTACTAAAGCGCTTTACATCAAGACTAACACGACCAACAAGAAGGCCGTCCGCTTCTCCATCGGTAACAAATGCACGTGCATTCTCTTCTGATACTGACCCCCCGTAGACGATTTGTATTTGCTTTGCAGTTTTTGCGTCATACAAATCAGTAACAAGCTTACGTATAAACATTATCATTTCTCTACACTCTATAGGTGTCGCTTCTCGTTCTGCGTTAGCTCCTATTGCCCATACCGGCTCGTATGCAATGATACAACGCTTGAGATTTGCCTTTGGTACATCACGAAGTGCACTCTCAACCTGGTCCTTGATAGTAGAAAGGTACCACCCCTGAGCATCGCGTGTTTTTTCTCCAACACAGAGAATTATTGAAATTTTTTTCTCCATCAATTGATCAAATTTTATTTTGACATCTTCGTTGGTATCTCCCGACGCACGACATTCTGAGTGACCTATAATACAGTACGAAAGCTTGGCACTTTTAAGTAATGCCACACCAATAGAGCCTGTTGAAGCAACTGATACCGCTTTTGAGACATCTTGAGCACCCAGCTGCAAGGTGCGCGCCTTTGCGCTAATAGGTACGATATATAGAGTAGGAACACATGCAATTAACGTGAGAGACTTTTTATATTTCTTTGCAATCGTTGTTGTTGCTTGTGCAAGTCGCAATGCGTCTACTGTTGTAGATGGGGCCATTTTCCAGTTTGCTATAAGAAGTTTCATTGGTCACAGTATAGCAAAAACCACCCTTTGAAAAAAGGGCGGTTTTTGCTATCACCATAGTTACTGACAAGGTACTATATACCCTTGCGCATCAGCACAAAGTTGTTGAATAGTAGTACTTCCTAGTGGAGTTGCCGTAATAGTGTCTTGAACACGAATTTCATCATTCGCTTCAATACTTGTCACATTTGTAGCATCGCCAAAGGTAATAACAGACGGTGTCATAGGATTAGTGGTTGGACTTCCCCCGCGTATTATACCGCCAGCAAACACTGCTTGATCAAACTGTGCATTTCCTGCAACAAAAAATGTGTTTACCCCCAATCCCTGACTCTTGATCTGGTGTACTCGCCCACTATTAACTGGTGGTGCACTATTTACACTCACCGGAGGAAAAGATGGCTCACTCCATGCAGCACTCGCAACACCGATCCCAATGAGGGCAACTGCGACACCTGTAACTATATATGATGCGGTTTGTTTTTTCATAGACATTTTTATAGACAAATCTTGTAACCAGCTGCTGAACAAGCAAGTATATCTCCTGGTTCACAATACCCTGCTGATACTGGTTGACCTGGAGTACAAGTGACTGCACATGATCCGGTACCAGAAGTAGGAGCCCCGTTCTCATCAATACAGATACCTCCACTACCACATCCCGGATAAATGCCTCCACATTGCTCTTTGTTGTGAACAAGATAGCCATCAGCATAGTATGTGTGGTCTCCATCGAGTAAGAAGTTGTACAGCTGTGTTTTCTCAGGAGCTACACTACTTTCAATACTGTTGATGACTATAGAACCTTTTTCTGTAATAAGTACATCTCCAACCTCAAGTTGCGTGACCTCGATACCAATATGTTCTTTGCTTGTCTGTATAGGATCAATTGATTTCCATCCCTGTGTTGTCATAAATGGATGCTCTGCAGTAACAAACGGTTTTTCTCCATTAAATCCATATAGTTTTTGATCACCGAGCTTAGGTTGATGGAACCCTAGTACGGTGTTATTTGTTTTTTCACCCTTAAGGACATCTCCAATTTGTACGTCTTGGATAAGCTTCAATGAACCATCAGCTAGTGTTACTTTTGTATCAGCAATAAAACAGTGCGCATAATATCCAGATGAACCATTATTAACGCCTACGAGCCGTGTTGCAGATGCTTCTGCTGGTAGACCATTTACCAGTCCAATACATCGAACGCTGAAAATGGTAGGCCCAGATATAGAACCTGATGTAATAAGATTTGTATTTTCCCAACTCATACTTCCAACAGATGTTTGCCCCATTGAAACAACACCAACCCCTTGATCAATCGTACAAGTACTAATACTTGTAAACCCATTTGCGATTACCTCAAGTGAGGTAGAGTTCCCTGCTGTAACAGGGTTAGGGTTTGCGGTAAGTATTACTGAAGGTACTTCATCACAAAGAATAAGTCTTCCTGTACTATCAGCACAAACACTTTTAGTATCGGTATTGGCAAGTAGGTTAGCACGCAAACGCCCCGCAGTAGTTAGAGATCCTGTAATAGCAGCTGCTACTCGTGGTGCACTTGCAACTGATTCACCAAAGTATACTGTTGAGTTTGCGCCTGACGGAGTTCCTCCTAACACTTCGTTTTCAAGATACAGATTTGATTCAAATTGAGCAGCTTGAAGTGCATTAAATGAATCAACACCCAACCCACCCATTTTTTGCTGACTTGATGCGCCAACATGAATAGGAAAAACAGTATTACTTGCAGGAGGATTTGCAGGAGGAGGTGTCGCAACAGTTGCATGCACATACGTCGCAATACCTGCGAGTATACTTGCTAGTACGATAAGTTTGAGATGCTGTACGATACGATGTTTCATATATATCTATTTTAATTAATAACCACTCCAACAAACCTCACCCGCTCCGATAAATCCTGGTGTAACATCTTGGATAGTTACATGATTGGTCGAAGCTCCAAGGTCGTAACTTGCAAGTTGCCCTCGTGGTGCAGATACTACCTGAGACACGCCGTTGTCTGGTTTGATAGTAACGTATACAACATTACTTCCCCCATTTGATGGACTATACATGTATGTGGAACCATTTCTTTGTAGATTTACTTTCAGACGGGTTGCGTCTATTTTTCTAACAAGAAGCTGATATTCACAAAAATTAGAAGATGCACTTACTGCGTCAATAACGCATGCACCATTTACTACACTGGCACCTTCGGGAATAGTCGCTTGTACCCCTTCAATGTTATTACAAAGATCTGGACACCAAACCAGCTCACCCGATGTATCAGCACATACATATGTACCTAACGGTCGAGTAGGTCCAGGTATTAAAGTATCGGTCTGAAAGGTTTGTTCGGTTCCTACATTGCCATTAGCGGTAAGCGATACTGTGTGTCCACTACCACCAAAAAATAGCGTTGAGTCGTCATTAACAGTTGCAACACTACCCCCTCGAAGATATCCTCCAAGAAATGTTTTCCCGTGAATCCATGACGCTGCTCTTGCGAGAAACGTAGTAACGGTGAGTGCACCTGCTTTTATTTGATCACTACTACTTTCTGTAATAGGAACAAGTTCCATATTGTTTCCAGGAGCAGATACTATCGGATGACGGTATGAGCCAGCATATGTTGCTGCATGAACAGACGTAGTCAGTCCAGCCATAAGTAGTATAAGTGCGATAAAAAATGTGAAGTGTTGTTTCATATGATTATTGTAATGCATTGAGCATATCTTGTCGCTCTTGTGTGCTAAGTGAAGTTTGCTGAGTTTGCAGTTCTTGCATTGCCGTTACCTGTTCTTCTTTTGTGCTTCGTACAGGTTCTGATACTTGCTCAAGTAATTCAAGTTCATTTTTCGATACAGTAGACACACGCTTCTGATATATCAGTATCAAAAGCACAACTAGTACAAGTATCGCAAAAACCCCCAATACCTTTGCAAGAGTATGTGTTTTGTGATGATCAGCCATAGTAGCGTCTGCTTGAGAAAATGGATTTGGAGTAATGTCTTTCATAGGAATTATTGATTAGGCTCTGTATATACAGGTCGTACACACATAAATGAACTATTAAGAACGTATCCGGTAACACACCCACAACGACCGTTTGCAAGCTGTCTATATGGTGGGAAGGAAAGTGGGATGGTGTCGGGAATGTTGGTACAAATATCTGGGGTAGCGGTACATAGAGGATCTCCTGCATTTCCTGGAAGTGCACACCAGCATGGTGAACCTACTATTGAACAACTCGCATCAGTTTCATCATTATCACTTCCATCATCACATCCTGGATCACCTCCTGAGTAGTCAGTGATACCGTCACCATCGTTATCAATACCATCAGAACACTGAGGATTGTTTGTACAAATAGGGTCGGATGCATGTGTAGTACACCAACAAGGAGTTCCCCGAGGGCAATCAGGACACTTAGTAATATCGCCATTTGGGGCAGCACTACCGTCTGGACAAGTTTGATTACATTGCGGGTTACCGTTGATATCTACAATGTCGCAAATTGCGCACATACGAATATCGCCGTTTGGAGCAGGAGTACCATCAGAACATAGAGGTCCCCCTATACATGATGGATCTGCTGGATATTTTGCACAGAAACATGGATCTCCAGGGTTACAAGTCTGACAGTTGTTGGTAAATCCTCCTGGAAGTGGAGCTGGAGGTGCCACCGGACAGTCATCTGGTGTATAAATAGAAACACCACTAAAATCAACCCATCCTACAACATCACTACCCCATCCATACCCACTCATCAAACCGGTAAGAGTATCGACTGTTACCCCGAAAAACGCACTATCGCTGACGTTGGTATCATGTAGCGCAATCCAACCATCCCATCCACCGCGTTCATAGTTTTCGACAAGTCCACGACTCGGATCACTACAATCTATGTATACAGAACAGGCACGCGCCCATCCAACTAGGCGATGCCCTGCACCGAGACCGCTTGTACCCCATTCTATATATGGACCACATCTAGTATTGTTGCCTCCGATACTAGGTGGGCAGTCTAGAGCAGGATCAGAACCCTGTGATGAAGTATTGGTGTTAAATGTAATCCACCCAATATTGGAAGACCAGGCATACCCACTAATAGCACGTGTTGCACCCGATGGGGCAATAGTTACACCATACCCGATAGAACCACTCGTTGGTCCCTCTTGAGTTGGACCACCACCAGAAGTACAGTCGGTAGGACTTTCGCAGTTGTTCATTCGCATCCATCCAACATTTGGTGACCACGCGTAACCAAAAAAAGTATCAGTTGCATTTGCTGAAGCAATACTAGTAAACACACTAATCGCAACTACAACACTTCCTATTGCTAACAATACTTTTTTTAGTCGATGTGGTAATGGTATATGCATATTGAAATTAAGTATATGACATGGTATGATGTAGTTGCAAGAGTATCCCGCCGAAAGGTGGGCATTTCTGTTGATAACTTTCTTGCACCTCAATTACAAAATAATAACAATATCGAATATGTTAGACATCAAAGCACTTAAAGCAGCAATCGAACAGCTTGAAACTGAACGCCGTATCGCGCGCGACAAACTCATCGACGCAATCGAACAGTCACTCGCAGCTGCATATAAAAAAGAATATGGAAAAAAGGGCCAGGTCGTTCGCGCAATGATCAATCTTGATGCGGGAACCGTAGACTTTGAACAAGTAAAAACTGTTGTAGACAACACACTTGTTCGATTTGAAGATATATCTACACAAGGAACAGGCCCGGAAGATGAAACAGACGAGCGTGAGCAATACAACGAAGAGAAGCATATTTTGCTCGAAGATGCTCGTATCATGAAAGCAAATGCACAAGTCGGAGACGAAGTAGTATTTGCTCTAGAGCCAAAAGATGATTTTGGTCGTATTGCAGCACAAACCGCCAAGCAAGTTATCATGCAGCGCATCAGAGAAGCAGAACGTACTTCAATCTTGGATGAATTTGGGACCAAAGAAGGTGACATCATCTCTGGATATATCCAAAAGGTAGAACGTGGTGTTGTCTATGTTGACTTCAACCGTGCAACAGGCGTGATCCCTCCTCAAGAACAAATTCCTGGTGAGCGTTATGTTCGTGGTAACCGCATCCGTGGATACCTCTACCATGTCGAAGAATCTCCTCGCGGTATCACACTGCGTATCTCTCGCACCCATCCCAAGTTTCTCGAAAAACTTTTTGGGTATGAATCACCAGAAGTCGCAAGTGGTATTGTAGAAATCAAATCTATTGCCCGAGAACCAGGTAGCCGCTCCAAGATTGCAGTGTGGACCGAAGACCCTAACATTGACCCAGTTGGTTCATGTGTAGGTCAAAAAGGTGTTCGTGTCTCTACTGTCATGAACGAACTCGGTGGTGAAAAGATCGATATCATCGAATGGTCACCAGACCCTGCAGAATTTGTACAAAAGTCACTCAGTCCTGCAAAGGTGCTCGACCTGAACCTCGACGAAGCAGAGCACAAGGCAACGATCGAAGTTACTCCTGACCAACTCTCTCTCGCGATCGGTAAGGGTGGGCAAAACGTTCGTCTTGCAGCGCGTCTCACTGGCTGGAAAATCGATATCAAAGGAACAGAAGCAGAAGTTACAACAGAAGGCGAGGTGCTCGAAGGTGATGACTTTGTCTCGCTCTCTAATCTCGGTGCAAACCTCTCAACAGCAGGCGCAATGACTGATCCGAGCATGGACGCGGATTCAGTAGACAGTGAAACTCCAAGTGAGGTCACTGAAACAGAGGTGTTGGAAGAAATTCCAAACACGGAAACTCCCGTCGAAACAAATGACCAATCAACACTTGAAGGTATCGGTACTGATGAGATCATTACTAATGAAATAGAAGGAAAAGAATAATATGAATCTTCTTCACGAAATCAGTGCTGGCAACAATGTGCCAAACGTTATCAATGTGATCATCGAGATCCCAAAGGGTTCAAAAAACAAATATGAACTCGACAAGGAAACAGGGCTCATCATGCTTGATCGTGCAATGCACACCTCGCAAGACTATCCATTTGACTATGGCTTCATGCCACAGTCTCATTGGGAAGACGGCGATCCACTCGATGTGGTAATACTCACCACATACCCACTTGCACCAGGCGTCCTTGTAAAAGTCCGCCCTGTCGCAATCGTCAACATGATCGACGACGGAGACTCCGATGCAAAAATCATCGCAGTACCTGACAAAGATCCACGGTTTGACGAAGTCCAAGATCTCAAAGATGTAAACAAACACACCATCAAAGAAATCGAACACTTCTTCCTTACCTACAAACAGATTCAGAAAAAACCTGTATCTATAGATAGTATCGAAGGCAAAGAAGCGGCACTCGCTGCAGTTCTCAAGTCCCAAGAACTCTACAAAGAAAAGTTTCAGAAATAATTTCTGATAAAAACACTCCGAGCAATCGGAGTGTTTTTATTAGAGCATCTTATCCATCAACACAAACTCATATCCACCAGTATGGTTTGGGAGAATACTTCGCACGATATATCCATGTTTTTCATAAAACTTTTTTGCTTCCCAGGTTGATCCGGTTTCGAGCCAGATCTTGTGGACGTTCAATTCTTTTGCCTTTTTTTCTGCGGCAATGATGAGCGAGGTCCCAATCCCCTTTCCTTTTGGATACACCATCAGCGGCTCAAGCTGCGCGACTCCACTTTCGATGAGTAGCGTAGTGTACCCGACAATCTCATCTGCATCTTTTGCAATGAGGGTGAATGTTGTTTTATGAAAATCAGGCATCGAATCATGATAGTGCTCACGATCTGCGAGTGGCCAGACTTTTGCTTTGAAAGCTTCGAGGGTTTCTGTGTTAGGTGATTCAATAATATTCATGAAACTATAATAGCAAATTTATTTTTTCTTTTTCTTTGGCAACGTCCTTGCGATCTCGATCAATATGTCTGACAAGTCAGTGATCGTTGTAAGCTGATGCTCCTCTACTAGATAATGCAGTCGCGCACCAGGATATGGTGCGTCTTGTTCGCATTGATCTGCGAGCGCTTCGCTTGCGGGGACTATTTTTACATAGAGTTGATCATCACAAACCAGCGCAACAGTGACACCGTCAGCATACAGTGCGTATTCACCAAACATTTTACGGGTACTAAACCTCTCGGGGTCGCCAAGTTTTTCTAGAATAAAGTCGATCGTTTCGGGCTGGGTAGACATATCTGTATAAATGTACCATGTAACCCCCTCCCCAATCAGTCGTCTGTATGGTATATATATGTATACAAGTATGAAGAAAACACTATCGCTCGCACTCATCCTAGCGCTCAGTCTCACCTATACCGTGGGAGCAGTTGAGACAGCAGGTACCGTAGCAGGAGCAAGCACAGTCTCTGTAGCCGAAGCGGCACCTACCCCTGCGCCAGTAGTGGATACTCCACTTACACTCACTGCCAAGAAACTCAAGGCAGAAACAGATCTTCGAGCTATTTATGCTCAATTTAACCTCTTCACTCTTCGAACACAGGCAACAATAGATCGGCTCAGCACCAAAGGTATCGACACAACAACCGCACAAACAGCGCTCACAACAAGTACAGGAGAACTTGCCAAAGCGAAAACTGCACTTGATTTGTTTACCACCATCGCTATCACAGACGATATGACCGAGGACCAAGTGCTTGCAACAGGTCTCAAGATGACTCTCGCTCAAATCCAAGCTAGCCTAACCATCGCACGGACCCACCTTATCGAGAGCCTCACCGCACTGCGTTCTGCAGTTAGTATCAGTACACTTCCTCAATAAGCTTGGTTATGCGTGAGGATCCATTCATACAACACCCTCGCAGACGTACCCCAGTAGCTCTCGTGCTCAGTATAGTAGTCATACTACTTGGGGTACTTTGGTACTACCGGCACATCCCTCCCACAATACCTAGTCCTGTATCAGTCACACAAACTCCTGCACCGGAAATATCTATCACTGAACTTCAAGCTTCTGTAGTAAATACCCCGATTCCTGATTACAGTACTATTTTCTAAACTTCAGACTGATATTTTTTGTATAAATCCGTCTCTGTGCTAGACTCTCCGGACATGACAAAACACACACCATACACTGCAACTATCAGCCAGCTCCCACAGAGCAAGGTCGAAATCAAAGGAGAAATCATCTGGGACCATGTCGCCTCTTTTGAGGAAGCGTCATTTGCCAAGCTCGCCGAACATCTCACTCTCGACGGGTTCCGCAAAGGTAACATCCCAACCGATGTCGCAAAAAAACATATTCCAGACGAACTCGTCCTTGGGGAAATGGCGGAACGCGCGCTTCAAGATGTCTACCCCACTATTATTACCGACAACACGCTCGACATGATCGGTCGCCCAGAAGTCAGTATCACTACGCTTGCACGAGGCAATGCAGTCGGGTTTACCATCACAGGTGCAGTGGTGCCACAGATCACACTTCCTGATCACAAAAAAATCGCGCTCACCATCGTACCAACCACCCCCAAGGAAATCTCGGACGCCGACATCGACAAAGTCATCGAAGACCTCCGCCAAATCCGCGCCTACGGACACGTACACCGTGAGCACGATGATCACCAGCACACCGAGCCACTCCCTGAAGTCAACGACGACTTTGCAAAAAGTTTTGGTGCATTTGAAACAGTAGCTGATATGCGGGTCAAAATCAAAGAAAACCTCACCAACGAAGCAGCGCAAGCAGCTCGTGACAAACACCGCGTTGCAATCCTCGAAGCAATCATCGCTCAAACATCGTTTGATATTCCTGAAGTTATCATAGAAAGTGAATCACAAAAAATGCTCGCAACCATCGAAGCAGATGTGACCCGTAGCGGTGCCACTATGGATGAGTACTTCGCACACATACAGAAGACCAAAGAAGAAGTAGTTGCCGAGTTTCGCCCTGAAGCCGAGAAACGTGCACGCTTCCAGCTCGTACTCAACGCGATCGCTCGCAAAGAAAACCTGCTTCCCACTGAAGCAGAGGTAGAAGCCGAAGCACAAAAGCTCGTCGCAATGTACCCCGGTGCTGACCTACAGCGCACCAAGGCATATGCCGACATGATACTGACCAACGAAAAGGTCTTGCAAATGCTTGAGAAATAAAAAAAATCCCCGTGGCATGCGGGGATTTTTACTGATCAATTAAGTAAGTGTAACTCTTCTTCAGATTCTCCAAAAACAATATCTTCTCCTTTTACCTGTTTTTTAAAACGAGAAAAAACCTCAGTGATAGCTTGTATCTTTAGCTTAACACTGATGGCATCCAGGATTTTTGAAACTTTTACATGGAAAACATCGTTTTTTTTATTCGCATACACCCTGAGATCAGAGATATGTGAAATAGTTACTCCGTGAAATTCAAAAAGAGAAAAGATTGCTGGGAAAAGTGGATTTAACCGATCAAAAGTTGATTGGATATTTATAGTTATAGTCATGGTTCTGTTGTTTGTTTTAACTCTAGTACTTTTGCAAAAAAAGTCAATTGGGCGTATAGTGGTGGCATTCTGTTGTGACGGTACCGACTGCTATTCTGCTTGTTTTATTGGACATTTATTTTGTATCTTGATTTTATGATTATCCCAACTGTTATCGAAAAGAACCCTATGGGAGACCGAGCGTACGACATTTACTCTCGCCTTCTGAAAGAACGCATTATATTCCTCGGTGGCCCGATCACCGATGAAGTTGCAAACCTCGTGATCGCACAGCTCCTCTTTCTCGCAAACGAAGATCCCAAAAAAGATATTCAACTCTACATCAACTCTCCGGGTGGATCTGCATCTGCGACACTGGCAATGATGGATACCGTCAACTTCATCAAGCCAGAAGTGTCGACTATCTGTGTCGGTATGGCTGCCTCTGGTGGTGCATGGCTCCTCTCTGCAGGCAAAAAGGGTAAGCGGTATGCTCTCCCCAATGCCGAGATCATGATTCACCAACCACTCGGTGGTGCCGAAGGTCAGGCGACTGATATTAGTATTCAGGCACGCCAAATACTCAAGCTCCGTGAAAACCTCGTAAAAATCATGGCGAAAAACACCGGGCAAACTGTTGCAAAGATAGACAAGGACATTGAACGAGACTTTTTCCTCAGTGCCGAAGAAGGCGTACAGTACGGTATTATCGACGCCATCATTACCAAACCTATCATCACAAAGTAATATGAGTGAGTACATGCTTGCTCTGGGCATGTTTCTCGGAGGTACACTGCTAGGCTATAGTGTTCGCGCGGTTATCTTTATTATTCGCAAGAACAACCTCGAGTTTGCGATCAAAGAGCGTATCATGCGTGCAAAAACTCAGGCCCAAGGCATCATCGATGATGCCCATGAAAAAGCAGCTGCCACCGAAGCACGTTTAGAAAAAAAAGAATCAGTACTTGATGTGCGCCAGAGTGAACTCGATGAACGTGCAACTATGCTTGATCGCAAAAGCGCCGATCTGCAAATCCATGAAGATGAGCTCGCAACGGTAGCACTACACCAGCGCGACACACTCGAGCGCATGGCAGGCATGAGTGTGGCCGAGGCACGCGACGTAATCATTCGCACCAGTGAGGAGCAGTATGCCGAAGACCTCGCCGTACAGATGCACAAACTCGATCAGTCACTCTCTGACACGATCAAAGACCGTGCTCGAGATATACTCATGAGTGCAATCCAGCGACTCGCGGTGCCAACAACCAACGAACTCACGACCGCAAACGTGGTACTAGAGAGTGATGAAATCAAAGGAAAGATTATTGGTAAAGAGGGTCGTAACATTCGCACCTTTGAACGACTCGCAGGAGTCGAGCTCCTTGTCGACGAAACACCGGGTGCGATCGTGGTCTCATGTTTTGACCCAGTGCGTCGTGCGATAGCAGTTCACGCACTTGAAGCACTTGTGACCGATGGTCGTATCCAACCAGCACGTATCGAAGAAGAAATAGAGAAGAGTAAGGCTGCTATACACGACGTGATCAAGCAGAAAGGAGCGGATGCAGCATATGAATGTGGTATCTACAACCTCGACCCACGACTTGTTGCGATCCTTGGTCGGCTCCACTACCGTACTAGCTATGGCCAAAACGTACTTGCCCACTCGATCGAGATGGCCCACATTGCTGGTATGCTCGCAAGTGAAATCGGAGCAGACACATATATTGCAAAAGCAGGTGCGCTTGTACATGATATTGGCAAAGCGCTTGATCACGAGTTTGAAGGTACGCATGTAGATATTGGTATCAAAGTTATGCGTCGATTTGGAACTGACGAACGCATCATCGACGCAATGAAGAGTCATCACGATGACTGTCCGCATGCATCCCTCGAAGCAGTCATCGTACAGACTGCCGACATGATCAGTGGTGCACGTCCTGGTGCACGGCGCGACAATGCAGAAAGTTATCTCAAGCGCCTCGCAGAGCTCGAGTCACTCGCCGCGCGATTTACTGGTGTCGAAAAAGCATACGCACTCGCCGCTGGTCGCGAAGTACGTATCTTTGTGCATCCCGACAGTATTTCCGATATCCAAGCCAAGAACCTCGCTCGAGAAATAGCGATCAATATCGAGACCGAACTACGCTATCCGGGACAAATCAAAGTAACTATTATTCGAGAGACTCGGGTGATCGAGTACGCGCGGTAGGTATCTACCTATACATTAAGTACAAAAAACCCTCTCAGTGAGAGAGGGTGCATTGTTCATTTTTTTAATTGTCTTATCGTCTGATGCTGTAATAGTGCAAAAACAATAAGTGCAATGAGCGTGATAATAAGTGGTACAAAGTAAGACCATGCGGTTGTAAAAGGTACATTTGTTGTTACATTCATAGTGGGATGGATTTTATTTAATTTATTATAGCATTTTATATAGTATAAGTCAACTCTTTCAAATGGTTGCATTCCAAAATAGCCTTGCTATATAATGCTCAAAGCTTTTGCGATCCGCTTAAGCCACTGACACAATTATCAGATAGTTCCATTCCCTATGAACAAACAAGCACTCGTTGAGCTCATCCACAGCATCGTCGGCGGCACCAAGGTACAAGCCGAAGAAGTTATGGAGCGTATGATTGATGAGATCACCAAAACCCTCAAGAAAGGCGACGAAGTTTCGATCGCTGGGCTCGGTATCTTTTCAGTCAAGACGCGCGCTGCTCGCATGGCCCGCAACCCCAAAACTGGGGAACAGGTCAAAGTCGCTGCCACTCGCGTCCCCAAATTCCGTGCCGCCAAGGCACTGAAAGATGCAGTGAAATAATTGCCGTCTTTATGAAACCACCTCTCACCTCTCGTGAGAGGTGGTTTTTATTTCAGAAATTTACGTTGGCAACGTATACTATAGACATGTTCGCTCCCAAAGAAACTTTGTCGACGCCACAACAAGAAGTCGCATGGCTCGGTACCGAGTCACAAAAAGAATACATTGTGCAGTCAGCTCCGCATGCAAACCTCGAATCTGCAGCACTCCACACCGTAGAGCAGTATGCTGCCGCCGAAGCCAAGAACTTCTTGCATGAAACTCGTGTGCTCCCCGTTCATGAAACAGAGCGTATCGTACTGCGACTGAGACCCGAAACCCATGATCAAAAGATCGAGGAACTCTTTGGCATCATGCTCGAAAAAGGTGTGAAAAATGCGCTCGACATCGTACAGAAAATGAATGATCCACATCTCCAAGATGACTTTCATCGTTTCCTTGTGCAGTATCTCCACACCGTCGGAGCGATCCCAGGACTCAAAACTCGCGAAAGCCTGCACACTGAGCTCACGCATACACTATTTGCGGTTTCACTCCCGATGGGACAAGACGGTATTGAGTTTAAAACTTTTGTCCAAGCAATGAAACAGTTCTACGTCGGCATGATGGCAACCATCACCAATGAAGTCGAGTACTACGTGCTCGAGCTTGCGGTACAAAACCAGTCACGAGATATCGCGCTCTACGCATCAGTGCCATCGGTACACACGCAAACATTTGAACGACTGGTGCACGCGTACTACCCCACTGCGATCATTGACGAGGTTGTCGACGACTACAACATTTTCTCTGGTGCAGGCACCGGTATTGCAGCAAGTATCGCAGCGCTCAAAGAACCAGCAATCTTTCCATTGAACACCGACACCAACTTTGAACACGATCCGCTGGCAGCCCTCATTGGCTCACTCTCACAGCTTGAAGCCCAAGGTGAAGGAGCAGCGATACAGTTTGTGATAGCCAAAGACATCACCAACAACAATAGTCTCTACACGTCTCTCATCGATACCGCACAAAAAGGTGGTCCCACGATCAAAAGTCTATACGAAGAAGCAACTGCATCAGTACTCACTGGAGTGGGTCGTGGACTTATGGCATTTTTTGAAAAAGAAAAACCTGATGATGGCAAAGAAAAACCGGTCGACACTCGCGGCATCGAACTTGCAACACTCAAAAACAAATCACAAACACTTACCGCCGGTATTCGTATTATTGCATCTGGGGCTACCGTAGATCGCGCAGCAGCAATACTAAGCACTATCAAAGCATCGTTTGGACAGTTCACGCTCCCCAACTCCAACTCATTCATATGGCATGATGTACGCGCATCTGGTATCAACGACACAGTACACGATTTCACATTTCGTACGATGCGCCAAGATCAACAACTCCCTCTCAACATTGATGAACTCGCGACCCTCTTTCACTTCCCTGTTGGTATCGCAACTGCACCTGAGCTCCGCGAGTCATCTGCATCATCTGCTCCCGCCCCTGTGTTTACAGCTACAGAAGGTATCTCCATCGGTACCAACACCTATCGAGGACAAACAACACCTGTTGTATTTGCTCGAGAAGATCGAGTACGACACTGCTACGTGATCGGACAAACTGGTACTGGTAAGACCGTGTTTCTCAAAAACATGATTATCCAAGACATCAAAAACGGTGATGGTGTCTGCTTTATTGATCCACATGGTACCGACATTGACCACATCTTGGCCAATATCCCGCCTGAGCGCATCGATGACGTCATTTACTTTGACCCCGCATACACTGCACGCCCGATGGGGCTCAATATGCTCGAGTACGATCCTCGATTCCCTGAGCAAAAAATATTTGTGATCAACGAACTCCTTGCAATCTTTAACAAACTTTTTGATATGAAGGTTGCGGGTGGACCTATGTTTGAACAATACTTCCGCAACTCTGCAGGACTCGTCATGGAAGACCCCGCATCTGGTTCAACCCTTCTTGAGATTGGACGCGTACTGACTGATAAAGCATTTCGAGATATGAAACTCGAACGTTGCAAAAACCCGATCATCAAACAGTTTTGGCAAAATGCTGAGAAAACTACAGGCGAAAGCGCGCTTGCCAACTTCGTCCCCTACATCACCAACAAATTCGACGTATTTATCTCCAACGACATTATGCGCCCCGTCGTCGCCCAACAAGCAAGTGTCCTCAACTTCCGTGAGATCATGGACCAGAAAAAGATATTGCTTGTAAACCTCTCCAAGGGTCGCCTTGGCGACATCAACTCCAACCTCATTGGTCTCCTACTTGTCGGCAAGATCACGATGGCAGCACTCTCTCGTGTAGATATTGTTGGCAAAAGCCAAGTCAATGACTTCTACCTCTACATCGATGAATTCCAGAACGTCACGACCGACTCTATCTCAACCATCCTCTCTGAAGCCCGCAAGTACCGTCTATCACTGACAGTTGCACACCAATACATCGAGCAACTAGAAGAAGGTATCAAAAATGCGATATTTGGTAACGTCGGTACGATGGCGATCCACCGTGTTTCTCCTGAGAATGCCAATATCTTTGAACAACAACTCGCTCCAACATTTACTCCTGCAGATGTCCTCAAACTCGAAAACCTCAACTGTTATGTAAAAATGCTCGTAAATGGGGTTCCTGTAAAGGCATTTAACTCCAAAACACCATTTCCACCCAAAGGTAACCCCGAAGTTGCTGAGAAACTCAAAGAACTCTCGTACCTCAAGTACGGCCGCCCCCGTGAAGAAGTCGAAGCTGAAATCATGGCTCGATACCAATAGTCAACACTCCTCTATAAATGGTATAGTTGGAACATATGGATAATACACAATCAAAGATATTCAATGACCCACCAGACAACAATAAAGAAGATTTAAAAGATATTCAGGTTGAAAGTTTTGAAGATATAAGAGAAATAAAAAATAATCCGCAGGACCAAAAAATTCTTGAAAAAAAAGAACGTGATTTCGAAATCCCAATCCATGAACGGGAGCGTATTGAAAATCTAGAGCGTGAACTTAGAGCAAATAGAATTGCTGAAATAAATTCTATCCCCCTTCGAAAACCTCTAGGTGATGAATCGTATACCGCATATCAAGGAACTATACCTACGGATTCCGGTAGAAAATGGGGTAAGGTAGGAAAGATTTTTGCTGGGATTACTGCATTATTTGCGGGTCATCAAGCGGGTGCGACTGATATTAACAAAAGCGCCGATAAGATATTTAGTGACTCAACATTGGCTCCAAAAGAAGTCAAACACAAAGAGTCTAGCGTCTCAAAGACCCCGAAAAATACTGTACCTGTCTATACACAGTCCAAAACGCCTGAAGGAGGTATCACTCCTACTGGACTCAGTAACTCTTTTTATGAAAACGAATTTGGTATTACTGAGTCAGATATTGGTACACTTGCATCTCAATACGGCTTTAGTAACAATAGTGCGCTCGAGTTTCAGAGCGACCTCATCGACTACATGATGAAGCACCACCCTGATGCTATCGATGGCGTCATGCAAAAGTATGGTGAAACAAAGAAAGGTGAAGGTATTCAAGGACTCAAAGACAACATGCTCGGTGTGCGCACTGCATGGCTCATGGGACTTCTAAAAAATGGTACTGCAGAACTCATGATTGATGGTAAAAAAGTAACCTACTCTACTACTACCCCCGACACACTCGAAGGTGGACCTCAGCCAAGTGGCTCAGAAATATTTAACACCAGCGGCTATGACAAACTTGTTGTTCTCTTTGACAACAGTCCTTCCATGTACAACCATCGCGCAGATCTTGCCAAAGATCTCAAAAAAAATATATCGAGTGTACCTGTAGAAGTACAGACATTTACTGATAGCACGACAAGCTCGTTTACCGTAAATAATCCAAGCGAAGCATCTAGTATGCTAGAAAAGATTGATCTCAAAGATCAACACAAAGAACTCGCAGTCGATGTATCACTAAAGAAACTTACATCTATGGACGTACAGACCGGCAAAACTAAAATGGTAATCTGTACTGATGAAAAACTCCAAGACGTAACTCAAGAAAAGCTTGCCCAACTCCGGGAACTTGCATCTGAGAAAAACGTCGACGTTGTGTTCTCTGTGATCATCGAAGAAACACCGTACACACTCAGCCTCCAAGATATCCAAGAGTCGTTTGACGATGTAGTAGATGGCTTGAACAAAAGCATTCAACTCCGAGAAAAACAAATCACTGAATTTCAGCAACAACTCGACCAAACAACAAAAGCATCAGAGAAAAAAGATCTCAAAAACCGTATACAAGAAACACAAGAAGAAATACAGAAGTACCGAACACAACTTGCCTCTGAACAAGACCTCAGCAACTTCGATCACGCTGGCAAGTCTATGGCAACCAAATAACTCTTTTTTCCTGAAAAACCACCCTCACAAGGGTGGTTTTGGTATGTATTGACTTATATTTTAAATACGATACTATAGAGAAAACAAAAACAACCGAATATGTGTAAAAAACTGCTCATTGTCACCAACTGTGACCCAAAAAGAATCAAAGACTCAGAAAAGTACCTCAAAGAAATTTATTTGAACAAAGATTCTGGCCCCTCATTAAGCTTTGCTCACAAAGGTGCGAGGCCCCACGAGATTCTAAAACTTGTAAAAGAAAAGAAGCCGGCAATACTCGTGTTTGAAGAAAATGTTCCTCGCGAAGAAATCAAAGCTATTATGAATGCGATAGCAAAAGGTGCTTCAAAAAAGCCCCGCATGATTCACATCAATCCCGCCCAGTATTTCCCCGAGGTGGAGCATCTTCCAAACCATATGGAAGTAGTGATTCAAATTGCTGCGTAACTGGATAACTAACACACTATTTTTACCCCTCCTATTGGAGGGGTTTGTTTTATGTAAGGTGGTACACTTATAGAATGAGTACCCCTTCTGATAATCAAGAAAAAATAGATTTCTTTCTAGTATCTGCTCATGAGATACGCACCTCGATGACGGCGATGAAGTGGATGTTCAAAATGCTGCTTGACGGTGACCTGGGTCCCCTGTCGCAAACTCAGCGTGCCATGATCTCGCAAGCAACCGCCTCCAACGAACGCATGATAGCACTCATCAACGACACTATGGATGTGATCAAGACACAAGGACAGACTATTCCCTACGCACACATACCTATTTCTCTATCAAACCTTGTCGACGAATCACTCAAAGACTTCACGAGTGAAGCGGCAAACAAAGGTATGCACATACGCTATACTCCACCATCTGCTGCTGTTATTGTTATTGGCGACATCGAGAAACTCCGGATTGTCATTCACAACCTTCTCGAAAATGCGATCAAGTATGGTAGTCCTGACACTGATATTACACTGAGCCTCAGCGTTACTGATGCCTCTGCAACTCTCTCAGTACATGACCGAGGTATCACGATCCCATCCTCAGAACAAGCGCATATGTTTGAGAAGTTTTTTCGAACTACAACTGCGAGAGCAATTCCAGGTGTCGGACTTGGGCTCTATGCAAGCAAGCATATTGTCGAACGCCATGGAGGCACCCTCACCTTTGCTAGTACACCAGATACCGGCACCATATTTACCATGACACTTCCTCTCGGATAGCTGGTATAGCCAAAGTCCGAGAGTGCGCTATACTACCCTCATATGAAAAAAATACTGATTATTGAAGATGACTCATTTTTAAAAAACCTAGAGAGCTCCAAGCTCACCCAAAGTGGCTTTGAAGTAGCAAGTGCAACATCAAAAGCAGAAGTAGATGCGGCACTTGCAGCTAGTCTTCCTGACGTGATACTACTTGATCTTATGCTCCCCGACGTCAACGGGCACGAACTCCTTGCTCAGTTTAAAGCCGATGAAAAAACTAAGGCGATTCCGGTTATAGTATTTTCTAATCTTTCAGATGATGTAGAAATGAAACGAGTCATGGATGGTGGCGCTGCAGCATTTATGGTCAAGTCGAACTTCACCCTTGATGACGTTATCGAAAAAATCAACTCACTCTAAACCATCTCGTACTTAAAAACCACTCGCACTATGCGAGTGGTTTTTTTAAATGCGAAATAGTTGTTTCATATACCCTTTGGTCACACGAACAAGATCATGGACAGGAACAGGGGTGTATGACTGATCAGGATTTTTGCGATCAACGATCACTCGATACTCTCCGTTTGCAGCAAGCGCATAGTACCTACCCATCCCATCAGCAACTCGATGAAGCACTTCTTGGTTGGTAACAGTTGAGTACACTCTCACAATACTAAACGGTACAGGAGTATTTGTTGCTGCATCCGCAACAGATCCTTTGGGGTAAACACTGATCCCAAATATTTTATACAACGCAACAAGCACATATATCACAGACATGACTACGTTAAAGGTCGATGGCGCAACAATCGCAGATACTCCGGTGATAATAAATCCTGCGATGAACATGCCATTGGAAATCTGAGCGATCAACACATCACGGCGGTGATAGTGACGCAATCGTCGTTGCTCATCTTTTGCGTATTCGTTCCAGTCAAATGCGAGCTGATCAAGTGGGATATTTTTTGCAATGATACCGCCTTCTTCAGTGACTATGATCGGTCCTCCGAAGTATAGATCTCGATACAATTCGTCTTCAACTTTTCCTGAGAGTTTCTTAGATGGAAACTCGTAGTTGGTTTTATTGGCTACAATAGTATACGTACCTGCGGGAACAGCAAATCCATACCGACCCTCAATATCCGTGATCGATGTTGCAACTTCTTTACCGTTTACATCATAGAGCACGACATATGCTGGATCGATTGGTTGCTTGGTAACAGAGTCATAGACAGTACCCCATGGATTTGCCTTTTTCTTGACCCCAAACCATACAAGTATGAGTGACCAGAGTTTACTGATCCAAAGGAATATATCAAACCAAGAAAATGGGTTGAGAATCAAATAACTCGCAATAGATCCGACTCCTATAGCCGCAATACCTGTTGCAGATATTACTTTTTGTATAAACCCTCCAGCAAATGTTGTAACTGCTCCTGCAATCGTGTTAGTTACCACTTGTGGTGTTGTTGGTCCATCAGGAGTTACACACAACTCACGGTACTGATCGCAAAATGTTACCACTGGTGGGTTGCCTCCATCATTACAAGAAGGATCAGTTGGGTTAATCTCACACAGTGTGGGATATCGACACGGCAACGGGTCACCCATATTTATCGCAGCAGGATCAGCACAAGTGGTCTGTGGGTAGATACATGGAAGTGCATCGCCGACGTTTAGTGCGGCTGGATCTGTACAAAAAGGATCTCCTGACGGATTGGTATAGGTACACGGAAGTGCGCCACCGAAGTTGTTGGCAAGCACATCCGTACAAAGTGTAGGGTTTTGTGGGTAAATACAAGGCAGAGCACCACCAACGTTTAGCGCGGTAGGGTCAGCACAGATACTTGGAGGAGGAGTGTTCACCTCATCATTGTCTCCGACCCAGCTACATCCGAGATCATTAGGGAAGTCTACGAGACCGTCGCCATCATTATCTGAACTATCATTACACTCTGGAAGTGTTCCACTACCTCCTCCGCCGCCCCCGCCAGAACCTGGTCTCCAATCAGTCTCAACACAACTACCTACACTACTACAGTCAAATCTGATCCATCCAAAATTTTGCGCCCACGCATATCCAAAAAATTGCCCATTGTTTGTATTGATCGACACCTCCTCTGTAGCAGAGTTGGTAAATGGACCAAAATGTATCCACCCAGTTGTTTCACCCCATGCATATCCAGAAAGATTGCCATCGCCATCGTTTACTACTTTGAAATTACCATTACTTCCACTACACCCACTTGTCGTATCTGCACAGTTCATAACGATCCATCCTGTACCTTCACCCCACGCAAATCCGCGAAGTTCTGTATCTGATACTGTAATATTGCGAGCTGATTGTGTGGTGAACTTACCAAAGTTGATCGTCGCTGCACTACCGAGACCACTGTTTTCGATTACAGCAGTATACCTACCGGTATTATTTGGATCGATTGTCCCTGTACCGGCATATGCGACCATTACCCCACCAAGTATTAGTATTAGTGAAAGAAGTAATGATCTCATATTATTGACTCATTTGTTGAGCTGATAGTTCTACTGAGCGCTCAGAAATACGAGTGTTGAGTATGCGGTCAAGTTCTTCTTTGGTAATACATGTTTCAGTGGTACCGTCTGTAATACACAACTTTTGAGTTTGCACTTCTTTAGCAAAGATTTTTGCAATATTGTTGGACGTATTCGCAAGCCATGTACGAATCCCATCAAATACACTTGCGCTTTCATCACCAGAAAGCAATGAGACTTTCACATCAAGTTCTTGTATTGCCTTGACCAAGATCGGTGTCATCTGCGCATAGTACACACCTTTGTAACCGTCAGAATCTGTAGTAACAAGTTCTGGAAATACTGTTTCCAGATTTTGTGCAATAAACCCAACCTGAAGTGGAGAATTTGGTTTACCGAGCCAGTTGAAGTGCACAGTGCGAACGTCTTGGAGTTTATCAAGTGCAGTATCATCAAGATCAGTGATATTGGTTTTGAGTCGCTCATCAGACGTACAGTTGATACCGGTACCAGTAGTGATCGTACACTGTGTTCCTGCAGATCCATTGATACGAGTAGAATCAATAAGCATCGTGCCTCCGATCATAAGTTCATTGGAAGCAGTATTTATTGCTCCAGTACCAAGCGCGATACTGTTTTCAAATCCACCAGTTGAACTGTTGTTACCTATTAAAATAGAGCTTGTGCCACTAGTATTATCAACAGTATCTTCGTACCCTGCATCATTTCCAATAAATATTGAATTTGCAGCGTTGGTAGAGTGATAGCCTGCAGTACTACCAACAAATGTTGAATTGGTCCCTTCAACTGCAAGATTACCAGCCCCACTACCCACAAATACTGATTCATCAGCATTGGTAGCACTATTTCCACTACCACTTCCTATAAAGGTAGATAGATCAGCTTCAGTTGCCTGAAATCCACTGTTGGTACCAACGAATGTTGATGAGCCTGCATTTGTTGCACTATGACCAGCGTTTATACCAATAAATATTCCTCCGCTTGCATTTGTTGCATTAACCCCGCTGTTTATACCAATAAACACAGTAGAGTTAGTCGATGCTGTACCTAGACCTGCTGCACTTGTTCCGACCCAAGTCTCAAACCCGAGTGTCGATGTTGACCCAATAAGGGTTGGTATACTACCCCATCGCAATCCGGTAGTGGTCGCACTATCAGCAAGTAACACCTGGCCGTTGGTACCAACTACTAGTCGAGCATCAGTGGTTCCGTTGTGTGTATATACATCTCCTTTTGTAGTAAGTGGTGAAGATCCTCCACCACCCCCACCAAAAAGAACACCGTTTTTATACAGATCTCCGGTGAAGTTAATGTCCCCTGTTACATCGAGATCGTATACAGGGCTTACATTTTTGATCCCGACATTACTTGATGCATCGATACCAATAGCAGTCGAACCAGCGACTTGTAAATCATGACGAAGCCCTGTTACTCCTACTGCAGAGTTGTACTCGAGCCCACCCTCTGGATTGACTCGTATGAGTGAGTATCGCGCATTGTCACTACGTTCCAGCTTAATCCCTCTGTTGTTGCCTACATAGATATGGAGCGACTCATCAGGAGCGGCGGTGCCTATTCCCACAAATCCATCTGCATAACTAACACCCCCTGTTACATTATTCCACTGAGAAATCGTGACAGAACAGTTAGTAGCTCCTGGCGCACAGGTAGGATCAAGTGTTTCACCGGTTGTATAGGGAGAGCTTGGAGGTGTTGCATACACCGTCACCACAGAAAAAATACTTGCTACTACAAGCGCGGTAATTGTTTTTTTATGCGTCGTATACAAACGACCAACTCGTGCGAGCATTATGCATACAGTATAGCAACATACACATACATAATGAAGAAGTTTTACACACGTGCGTACTAAATGGTGCGGGATAAGGGAGTCGAACCCTTCACCTCAGTTTGGAAAACTGATGTTTTACCGATAAACTAATCCCGCAATATTTTTATACTATCAATTTTGGCTGACTCCGCCAATACTTTGTCATGCCAGTGTCGGGGTGCAGGGAATCGAACCCTGCCCTCATGTTCCCAAAACATGTATACTACCGATATACTACACCCCGCGGTGTTTTTTTCTTTGTCGGGCCGTGGGGAATCGAACCCCAATCTTACCCACCCCATGGGCAAATACTACCACTGTACTACGGCCCGAGCTTCCCTTGAGGTTTTCGCATCATAGCAGAAAGTATCTAGTAAATAAAGCTACTAAATAGTAATACGCTCTATACTATCAGTCTTACCCATAAGAACGATAATACCTTCTATACTGTAGTCGTATATACCATTTCGAACACAGTAGTACTCAACTGATTTCAAAAGTTTCTCAAGTTTTGCTTTTGTGAGATTTTCAGCTGGGTTAAACCAGGCCCCCTGTTTCCCGGCTTTTACTTCAAAGAAATAGTACATACCTGCCCTCTTTGCCACAATATCAATTTCACCATAGCGCCCCGATACATTACGCTCAACAATCAAAAATCCTTGCCCTACAAGGAAATCAACAGCTTTTTGTTCCCCAAGCTCACCAAAGCGTTGTGTGGGTGAGGTAAATCGTTTCATGTGTAACAGTATAAGAAATACAGATAAAGGACTGATAAAGTACGTCCGTTATCCCACTTATACCCTGAGTTATCCACAGTTTTGTTGAAAAACAAGGGTTTTGATCCAATATTCGACAGGTTTTGTCTAACAGACGGGATATGTGTCTGACATATTGCTCACTATCATACAAAATACTTCCCATCCTCGCTGCGCTGCGGAGGAAGTATTTTGTATGATAGTGAGCTGTGTATGAAACATACCCTCCACAGCGCAGCGAGGATGGGGTATGTTTCATACACAGCGAACGATAGGCTCAAATGTTGTGCAGGTACAGGGAATCGAACCCTGGTCTCGTCCTTGGCAAGGACGCATTCTACCACTAAACCATACCTGCATTCGTAACTGTACCAGTATACGCACGATTGCGTATTTTGCAACGACACCTTTATAAATAAAGACACTGGTGGTATAGTGCACATACGCACCTATGGTGAAATGGATATCACAGCGGTCTTCGGAACCGTTATTCTGGGTTCGAATCCTGGTAGGTGCACTATATAGATCCGTATGGATACCTCATCTCTCCCCCTATTTGTTACACGTGTAACGCGCACCCTGCAAGAAGCGGGTTTTGAAGCATA
>CAYSMH010000002.1:0-80451 GCA_964432275.1 uncultured Candidatus Saccharibacteria bacterium
TCGCAGGGCGTATCATGAGCAAGCGCGGGCAGGGCGGACTTGCATTTGCAGATATTTTTGACGGTACAGGTAGCATGCAACTCTTTCTCAAGAGTGATGAGATGGATGCAGCTGCGTATGAACTGTGGAATGAAACGACTGATGTCGGAGACTTCGTCGAAGCTACCGGTATCGCATACACAACCAAGCGCGGAGAGAAAGCGCTCTTTGTAAGTGGATGGAACATGCTCGCCAAGTCTCTGCTTCCACTTCCTGAAAAATGGCACGGACTTACTGACGAAGACGAACGATACCGCAAGCGATATCTCGATATTCTCACCAACCCTGAGCTTCAAGAGATGTTTAAAAAGAAAGCAAAGTTTTGGGAAGTGACACGCAACTTCATGAAAGAGCATGGCTTTATGGAAGTAGAAACTCCAACACTTGAAGTCACAACTGGTGGAGCTGAAGCAAATCCGTTCAAGACATTTCACAAAGACTTTGCGCTTGATGTGTTTATGCGTATCTCGGTCGGCGAGCTCTGGCAGAAGCGTCTCATGGCAGCAGGATTTCCCAAAACGTTTGAGATCGGTCGTGTGTACCGCAACGAAGGCTCAAGTCCTGATCACCTCCAAGAGTTCACCAACATGGAGTTCTACTGGGCATACGCAGACTACGAAGCAGGCATGAAGCTCGTCGAAGACATGTACCGCACTATCGCACAAGAAACATTTGGTACGACAGTCTTTACTACTCGTGGACACACGTTTGATCTGAACCTCAACTGGGAGCGTATCGACTACGTCAAAGAAGTCGAGAAACAAACAGGCATCAACGTACTCGATGCAACAGAGGATGAAATGAAATCTAAACTTGATGAGCTTGGTGTGAAATATACCGGTACCAACAAAGAACGCCTCACTGATACTCTATGGAAGTACTGCCGCAAAAGTATTGCTGGTCCGGCATTTCTCATACGAGTACCCAAACTTGTTTCTCCGTTGTCCAAAAGCTGTGCCGATGACCCTCGAGTGACCGAGCGATTTCAAGTACTTCTTGCAGGAAGCGAAGTGGGTAACGGATTTTCTGAGCTCAACGATCCAGTCGATCAACGTGCGCGGTTTGAACTCCAACAAACTATGATCGACAGGGGAGATGACGAAGCGATGATGCCTGAGTGGGAGTTCGTTGACATGCTCGAGCACGGTATGCCACCGACCTGCGGATTTGGATTTGGCGAGCGACTCTTCGCATTCCTCGTCGACAAACCACTGCGTGAGACACAGATGTTTCCACTATTGAAACCGAGAGAATAATTTCACAATGGAAAAACAGACAATTTCAAAAGAAGCAGTACGTGTTGTGCTGCGAACATACTTTGGACAGTATAAAAAATATCCGATTGCTACAATCATTTCTTTTCTGCTGCCCGCTATTGGAACCATCCTAGTGTTTTTTATTCCACCATTAATATTGGCGAAAATTGTAGATCAATTTATTGCACAAGGTACAATATCGCTTACATCTACGTTACACTTTGTAATTCTTTTTGCTGGGTCGTGGCTATTGGGTGAGATTTTATGGCGAGTAGGGACATTTTTTGTAGTTAAAATAAAATCATCAAGTATTACTGACCTCCACGGGAAAGCCTTCCAGACACTGACTGGCCGCGAATATAGTTTTTATGCTGATAATTTTGTCGGATCTCTCAGTAATAAAGTAGGGGCATACTCTGTTGGTTTTTATACGGTTACAGATATCTTGTACTCAAACTTATCTGTAAATCTCTTTACAATTACATTTGCGTCTATCGTGTTGTGGCAATATTCACCAGTTATCTCCATTATTTTAGTTGGGTGTATTTTAGTTTTGGTCATCGTTGTGTTACCAGCTATTAGGCGTAGATCAAAACTTGTATCTGAACGCCATGAGGCAAGCAGTAAAATGATGGGGAGACTTTCTGACGCTATAACTAATATGGCTGCAGTAAAAGCCTTTTCTCGAGAAGAATATGAATATAAAGTTTACGAAGCACAGGCGGCAGATTTCGCTCTAAAAACACGGATAGCTGATGATTATCACAATTTGCGTATTGATA
The DNA here is from genome assembly GCA_964432275.1 of uncultured Candidatus Saccharibacteria bacterium. Lineage (GTDB taxonomy): Bacteria > Patescibacteriota > Minisyncoccia > Phycocordibacterales > UBA9973 > UBA4124. The sequence continues at coordinate 2,078 of CAYSMH010000002.1, forward strand.
CTCGTATTTCTCCACTTTACGTTTTAACAAACACATTAGGACTGATAGCTGCAATAGTATGTGCTGGTAAGTTTAATCTTGCACCGGGGGCTATCCTAGTAGTATTTTCATACTATACCCATGTGACATATGTTTTTTGGCAAATTAATTATGTATATCGCAATTTTGAACAGGCGATTACTGGTGCGGCTGAATTTACTCAGCTTTTTCTTGATCCATCAAAGGTGCAAGATGTTCCAGATGCTAAAGCTCTTGTAGTTAAAGATGGAAATATTGAATTCAAGAATATTAGATTTGACTATAATCAAAGCGCGGCAGATGTGTTCTTGAAAGATCTTAATTTATCAATTTCTTCAGGCCAAAAAGTAGGTCTTGTTGGGCCAAGCGGTGGAGGAAAGACAACTATCACTAAGCTTGTTTTGAGATTTATTGATATCCAGTCAGGATCTATTACCATAGACAACCAAAATATTGCTACTGTAACCCAAGAATCCCTTCGCAAGGCAATTGCGTATGTGCCACAGGACACACTCCTATTTCACAGGAGCCTGTCTGAGAACATTGCGTATGGTAATCCCTCTGCAACACATGAGGAAATCGTAGAAGCCGCAAAGCTTGCGCACGCTGATGAGTTTATATCAAGACTCCCAAATGGGTACGAGACTCTCGTTGGAGAGCGCGGTATTAAACTCTCTGGCGGACAACGACAACGCATCGCCATTGCTCGAGCGATGCTCAAGAAATCAAAAATCCTCATTCTTGATGAAGCAACGAGCGCTCTTGATTCCGAGTCAGAAAAACATATTCAAGAAGGATTGCTTGAATTGATGAAAGACAAAACTGCTCTCGTGATAGCTCACAGACTTTCTACGATCAAGCACCTCGACCGTATTGTTGTGTTGGATAAGGGTAAGGTTGTTCAAGATGGTACCCACGATGAACTTGTGGCAAAAAAGAATGGCATGTATGCGAAATTGTGGAGTCATCAGTCCGGAGGATTTATCGAAGAATGAGTCGGATGGTAAATTGACAACGATACCTTTATCAGTCAGAATCAAATAATTACTATGAACAACTTCTTTTCTCGATTGTTCGGCAAGAAAAAAAAGAGTGTTCTTGATCACGAGTATTTTCTTACCCCATTTCACGATGCAATAGAAGAGCTCAAGAAGAGAAAAGAGGATCCCGTATTGGCAGAAAAAGTATCTGCATACCTCAATGCTGATATTCCGACATACTTTTATGATACGCCCGTATTTTATTTGGCACGGCACCTTGCAACTCCCAACTTCGAAACACAGCGCTTCGTACACCTACTTGAGTACGAAGGTTTTACTATAGTGCTCAGCCAAGACAAAAAAGATACATTCGTCAGTGCAAACCATTTGAAAAAAGCGTTGGTAAAACTTCCGATATATCGAGGCTTTTCTCTTAAAAATAAAAAATATAATGAAATATTTGAGTATGAAACAATAGCGGATATCAACACCCTCAACGGCCTTTCGTTTCAAGAGATTGTAACGACGTGGGGGCAACCACTTACGGCCTTTCATGAAGAGTTGTGTCGATCTCTTTTTAAAGACAGAGTGCAGATCGTCGATGACAGTGCCTGGATCGATCGAAACCATCGCGGCAATCTGCTTGAACATTACAAGAAGTTTCTTACGCTTTTTATAGCCCATGGGATACTTTTTGAGGATTACCTTTTCGAGGATCATCATGAGAAGCACTTTATCGAACAAGTCTTGAAGCCTGCATTTGATTGGGTAGAGACGTATTTCGGGTACAAGCCACTGATCACCAAGCTCAACCCCACATCAGTAGAAAGCCCAATATTTTGGCTGGCGTATCCCTCGTCGGTACAAAACATTATACGAACTAAACAAACAACACCTATAGTATGACCTGGTTTTTCTTAGCACTCATCGCTCCATTTCTGTGGGCTATCGTAAATCATGTAGACAAGTATCTTTTGTCCAACGAGTTTAACGGGCGCAGTATCAACTCGCTGATGATATTTTCAACACTCATTGGGGTGTTTGTGTTACCAATAGCGTATCTGATTGAACCTTCTATTTTTACTATTTCCACCAGAAATGCGCTCTTACTTATCACGGTGGGTATTATGAGTGCCATTGCCATAGCTTTGTACTTGCACGCACTCGAAGAAGAGGAGACGTCGATAGTAGTTGCGTTGTTTCAAACAATACCGCTCTTTGGGGCATTGTTTGCGTATATCATGCTGGGTGAAGTACTCACCACAGAGCAATTGTTCGGCTGTTTGATTATTGTACTCGGCTCGATACTGATTACTGCAGAGTTTAATGAGGATAAAAAAATTCGATTTAAGAAAAAAGTGCTGTATCTCATGCTCGGATCAGCGGCACTGTTTGGCTTTTATGAGACATTGTTCAAGGTAGCGGCAATCGATGAGTCGTTTTGGGTGTCTACCTTTTGGGAGCATATAGGGCTTGTGATGGTAGCTATCGCACTGTTACTTGTTCCTCGCTACCGCAAAGATTTTATTGCACTAGCGAGTACCAATGGCAAGAAAATTATCTCTCTCAATGTAGGGAGTGAAGTACTTACTATTGTTGGAAATATTCTGGTCAACTATGCAATGATCTTGGCACCGGTAGCGCTCGTACTTACCACATCGAGTGTTCAACCGTTTATTGTGTTTGTCATCGGTATTGCGATCACTGTCATGTTTCCTCGTATTGCTCAAGAAAAAATATCAAAAAAGCATATTTTTCAAAAAGTGATCGCCATCTGTATTCTTTTTGTGGGCGTCATTATGATACAATAACGATGTCTTATGCAGAAAAAAGCTCGGCTATTGTTCTATAGTATCGTGGTGAGTCTTCTTGCTATGGCAGGATTTGGCATCAACCGCTTTATTATTGAAAAAGACTACATGCTTGAGTATAAAGTGGCATGTGACACGACTGAAGCTTGCTTTGTAGACACATGCACACCAGAAACAATCGCCTCAGAAGACTGTGATCCCGCTCCATATAAAATAATCAAAAAGAATACTGCAGATGTATATAAGGCATGCGGGACAGATATACGCTCTTGTGTAGCTGCACAATACTGTCTACCATCAGATACGACCTGCGAAGTCATCCTGTGCGATGAAACTACTGTTAGTGAGGATAGTTCTTGTAGTGTACCAGAAGAACCTTTATAGCTATGTATTGCCACACCTTTCCTACACCACAATATTTATTTTTTACAGACAGTGTTCCATCACTCCTGTACTACTCACATATTCCATCGGCTATTATTGCACTCCTGATTGGATTTTTTATCTTTTTCAACAATCGACACCTCTTACTCAATAGGCTCCTCTTTGCTATTACCACACTGTTCGGCTTGTGGACTATTCTCGATCTGACAGTATGGACAAATGTAAACAGTGACATCGTAATCTTTGCTTGGTCCTTGTTTGGTATATTGGCAGTAGGACTATCAACGCTATCGATTTATTTCACACATGTATTTCTGAACCAGAAAGATATATCAATCACAACCAAGTCTTTTCTAACTCTACTCGTTGTCCCAGCCATACTTATTGCGCCGACAGCACTAAATTTGGGAGGATTTAATCTCGATCTCTGTGATAGTAGTGGGTACGAGCATTTGGGGTACACACTGTACTACTCAGGTGCTGGCGTACTCGCTATTGTCTGGACTAGTGTATTGTTCATACGTAAGTATGTACAAGCAACGAGTGCTCTTTTGAAAAAACAGATCCTGCTGATGGGGATCGGCATCGAATTTTTCCTTATTACTTTTTTTACCACTAGTTTCTTGGCTAGTTTCTTGAACCTTCCGTACACAGTCGAACAGTACGGATTCTTGGGAATGACTATCTTTATGGTATTCATGGGTATTCTTATCGTGCAATTTAAGGTGTTCAATACCAAGCTCATCGCGACACAAGCGCTCGTGTTTGCGCTTGCACTTATTGTATTTTCTACATTCTTTGTACAAACACTTCGTAATGTTCGAGTGATTCTTGCTATTGCGTTAGCACTCGTACTCACTGTTGGGTATATCTTGATCCGATCAGTCAAACGTGAGGTTTTGCAACGCGAACACTTACAAGTTTTGACTGCACAACTCGAACAATCAAACACCAACCTCGAACACGCCAACGATAAGCTGAAATCTGTCGACAAGCTCAAAACAGAGTTTCTCTCACTCGCGTCCCATCAGTTGCGTAGTCCGCTGACCGCAATCAAGGGGTATTCGTCTATGTTGATCGAGGGTTCGTTCGGCAAGCTCAATGAAAAAATCAGTGAACCTGTTAAACGTATCTATACTTCCGCACAAGGTCTCGTCAGTATTGTTGAAGATTTGCTCAACGTCTCAAAGATCGAGCAGGGAGGTATGAAGTATGAATTTCAAGATATTGACCTAACCCCTATAGTAAAAAACCTATTTAACGAAATGCAGATCCCTGCACAGAGTAAAAATATCGTCTTTGCACTCGACATGAACGAGCAGGATAAATGTATCGTGAGTGCCGACTCCACCAAGATCAAACAAGTCTTCCTCAACCTCACCGACAACAGTATCAAGTACACTCCTGAAAAGGGTACAATCACTGTCTCACTCAAACGCGTAGACGGTACTGTAGAGTTTGCCGTCAAAGATAATGGAGTTGGTATTTCACCAGAAACACGAGCAAAACTGTTTGAGAAGTTCTCACGTGGTGAAGGAGGTAAACTCAACACCGGAGGAAGCGGTCTCGGGCTCTACCTCGCACGCCAAATCGCAATCGCACATAAAGGCGATGTCGTCATCGAAAGTGAAGGACTTGGAAAGGGATCAATATTTAAAGTTGTGTTACCAGCAATTAACTAATTGTGTCGTTTAGCGCAACTTTGTACCGTCGGGAGTATCAATAACTTCATATCCGAGTGATTCAAGCTTGTTTCGGATTTCATCTGATATGGCAAAGTCTTTGTTTGCTCGAGCAAGATCGCGTGCAGCAACAAGCTCTTGAGCTTCATCGGTAACGATTTTTTCTTCTTTCTTGGGCACCATGTCGAGTCCGAGACCAAGGACTTCATCCATAGATAAAAGGGTGGCCCATTTGTCTGGATTGGCTATCGTAGCATCACCAAGAAGTTCCCATACCACCGCTAGAGCTTTCGCGGTGTTGATGTCATCACCAAGAGCCTCCACAAACGAATCTTTATAGGAATCAATAACAGAACCTACTTCTTTTTGGGAAGATGCAAATACTTGGAGCTTTTTGAGGGAAGTTTGTGCAGTAGCGAGTGCATCCCAAGTGAAGTTGAGCGGTTTACGATAGCTCACAGACATAGCCAGTAGTCGCACTGCGAGTGGATCGATGTCGTGTTCAATAATGTCTTCGATTGTATAAAAATTAGCCTTACTCTTACTCATCTTCTCACTATCAACATTTAGAAATTCATGGTGTACCCAATACTTCACAAATTCATGACCAGTTGCACACTCACTCTGTGCAATCTCATTTTCGTGATGGACCGGAATATGATCAACACCTCCTGTATGAATATCTATCGTTTCTCCGAGGTACTGCATAGCCATAGCCGAACATTCAATATGCCACCCAGGAAACCCTGCGCCCCAGGGACTTTGCCAATACATACTATGCTGCTCAAATCGCCCAACACGTTTAAACCATAGTGCAAAATCTGTATGGTTGCGCTTGTCTGGATCTATCACAACATCATCACGTACCGCAGTTAGCTTGTCAGCAAGCTTCTGGCCTGAGAGTGACCCGTAGTTAGGATCTTTGGACACGTCAAAGTATATTGCAGTGTCAGTTTCGTATGCGAAACCTTTTTCCATAAGTGTTTGTACGAGTTTGATCATGGAGTCAACATGATCAGTTGCTTTGACTTCCTGAGTCGGAGGCAAGACATTGACCGCCATCATACTTTTGTGGAAATACTCGGTATACTCACGCGCAATGTCCCATATGTCTTTTCCTTCAAGTGTCGCTTTCTTTTCTAGCTTATCATCACCTTCGTCAGAGTCATTGGTGAGGTGCCCAACATCGGTGATATTCATGATATGATTTACACTGTATCCAATATATGTGAGGGTGCGGCGCAGTATGTCATCTCCGATATATTTGCGCATATGTCCAATGTGCGTTTTGTCATAAACAGTAGGACCGCAGGCATACATAGTGACAGCAGGAGCGGCCAGCGGAGTAAACACCTCTACGGAACGAGATTTGGTATTGTAGAGCTTTAGATCCATCGTCGTAACTTAAAGAAAATAAACAAAATAACCCCCGTAACTGTCATGGCACCAATAATGAAAAAGAAGTCATCAAATGATCTAATAAATATAAGATCATCTACGGTGTTCATTCCAAAAACACCCGTAATCAATGTTAGTGGCAACATAACAAATGTCATGATGGTGAAGTTCTTCATGATTTCGTTACTCTTACTCGAGAGCAACGAATCATTGGTTCGCTGAAGCTCTGCAACAGTATCACGATGACTTTCGAGAATACTTGCCACCTTGCGATACTCACTCGTGATTACTTCTGCATAGTACGCATACTCAGAACCAAACAGGCGTTGTGATGCACTTTCATAACTAAGCAACACTTCACCATGGAAACGAATCGACTGTTTGAAATCGAGTAGCTTGCGTGAAATATGAGAAATATCTCGAACGATAGTAGGGTGTTGATTGGTGAAGATACGATCTTCAATTTCTCGCAATGCAACCGTCATTTCTTCGAGTTGGTACAACGCCTTTTTATAAAATGCCTTGATCATCTGCATAAAAATAAATCCTCCATGCTGAGGTGCGATCTTGTGATCGACAAGACTCTCATGTTCAAATGTTTTTGAAAACTCTGCCACAGGCTCAACTAGCTCATATCGAGTAGTAATTAAAAAGTTTTTACCTATTACAAAGTCAACCTCTTGTTCGCCACTGTGTGTACCGTCTTTGCTAATGACAGGGAAATGGAGAACTAAATACAAGAAGTTGCTATAGAGGTCTACCTTGGATCGTAATGTATGGTCGACCATTTCTTGACCAACCAGGTGGGGGATACCAAACTCTTCGACAATAAGCGCCGTTTCGTCGGGCGTAGGGCTCTCGAGGTCGATCCAGGTCAATCCATGGGCGCTATAGCGGGATATCATGACAATATTGTACCACGCTTGCAAAGGCTGCCAAAATAAGTATAATGAGCTCCTATTATGGCAGTCGCAAAAAAGACAGCACCCAAGAAAGCAGCCCCAAAAAAGGTCTCTAAAAAGGCAGTTTCTGGCGAGTTTGCAGTGATCGCAACTGGTGGTAAACAGTACCAGGTATCTGTTGGCGACACTATCACTATCGAAAAGCTTGCTGGTGAACACAAAAAAGGTGACACCATCTCTTTTGACAAGGTACTTCTCGTCGACAACGGCACAGATACAACAATCGGCACTCCCTATATCGATGGCGCAAAAGTCTCTGGTGAAATCACCGTCATCGGCCGCGCTCAAAAGGTAGTTGTCCTCAAATACAAACAAAAGTCTCGCTACCAAAAGAAAAATGGTCACCGCCAGCCATACTTCAAAGTAAAGATTACTGCGATCAAATAAAAATTCCTCTCATATCGAGAGGAATTTTTATTCTCGTTTCTTAAGCGACGCATTGAGGCTCGCTGCATCAGCATACTCGAGTTCGGCACCGGTCGAGAGACCTCGACCGAGACTTGAGATAGATATTGCATAGGGAGCAAGTGTCTCACGGACGATGGTGTCGGTATGCTCACCGTTGGGTGTAAGTGGGAAGGCAAGGATGACTTCTAGAGACCCTTGAGAAATATCTTTACTATCTTTTTCTACACGAGTCTTGAGTTCAGCAAGGTTGGTGCCCGCCACAATATCTTTTTGTACAATAGCGATCAGTCCTCCAAGTACAAAGAACAGTCCGTGATACTCAGTCTTGGCAAAACTATCGATATCCTGACTTTTTTCTACTACCAAGAGTTGCTGTTGGTTGCGAGTACTGTCGCGACAGATATCACACATTCCGACAGTGCCTTCATAAATACGTTTACATCGAGTACACGTGTGTGCTTGTCTGCGAGCATCGAGCAGTGCTGCTGCAAGTGATTGTACGTATTGGTCTGGTTGGGTAAGTATGAAATACGCAAGACGAGCCGCTTGTCTGCGACCAATACCAGGGAATTTTAGAAATAGTTGCGCTAAGCGCTCAAGTTCTCGTTGCATGTAGAAAGTCGTTGTTAGAAATCATCAAACGATACCTTTTTAGGGACATCAATACCTGCAGCATGAGCTTTGTCGAGCGATAAGAACGATGTTGTTTTCGCATCAAAGTGAAGCTGTACTGACCCGACTGCACCGTTACGATGTTTTTCAATCAAAATATCGGCAATATTATCCTTTTCGTCTTTAAATCGATCTTCACGATGAATGAACATCACGAGGTCGGCATCTTGCTCGATAGATCCTGAGTCACGCAGGTCAGAGAGGCGTGGCTTGCCCCCACGAGTTTCGACCGCACGAGAGAGTTGTGAGAGCGCAAGTACTGGCACGTCGAGTTCACGAGCAAGCTGCTTGAGCGAGCGAGAGACTTCGGTGATCTGGTTGACCATAGAATCGTAGTTTTTGGACGTTTGCATGAGCTGGAGGTAGTCGACGACGATCAGTCCAAGTCCGTGTTCACTCTTGAGACGACGTGCGACTGAGCGCATTTTGACAATAGAGTTGCCGGCTTGATCATCGATATAAATGGGTGCCTTTTGAAGACGACTTGCTGCTTCTTGAAGCGTAGTGAAGTGCTGGTTGTTGAGTCCGTGACCTGTACGAATACTCCACGCATCGACACGACTCTCAGCAGAGAGCATACGCTGTACGAGCTGTTGCGCAGACATTTCAAGTGAGAAAATACCCACCGGTGTACCCGAGAGTGCTACATTGCGAGCAATATCGAGCGCAAATGTTGTCTTACCCATACTCGGTCGTGCAGCGAGAATGATAAGATCAGACTTTTGCAAACCAGCCAAAAGGTTGTCGAGATCAGGGAAGCCCGTTGGTACACCACGAATCTCATCTTTGTGATCACGAAGGTGTTCAATCTGCTCAACTGTTTCAAGGAGTGATTGTTTGATCGAGACAAATGCATTTTTAGTCTGCATACTGGAGGACACTTTAAATATTGCCTTTTCTGCAGTGTCGAGAATATCAGGCGTCTCCATATCGTTTTCTTCGTAGGCAAGAGTCGCAATAGACTCAGACGCATCGATCAATGAACGGAGGATGAATTTCTTGTAGACGATATCTGCATAGTGGCGGACGTTGACGGTAGAAGGGACATTAGACATGAGTTCGTTGATGTATGTGTTGCCACCAACATCTGCAAGTTGTTTCTTTTCTTTGAGAGAGTTAGCGATCGAGAGTACGTCAATTGGTTCATTTTTCATGGATAAATCCATGATATTGCGAAAGATAATCGCATGCTTTTTCGCATAGAACATCTCGGGGATCAGTAGGTCGACAATCTCATGGATCGCAGCAGGGCGCAGCATGAGTGCACCAAGTACTGCCTGCTCACTTTCGAGGTTGTGTGGGGGGACCCGTAGATGGGCAAGACTTTGAGCCTTTTGCATAGTATTGATTGTACACTAGTGGAACACTGAGACGAAATGCACAAAAAACTACCATTTAAGCCTTATTTTTGATATATTATGCACATGTCTTCCACAACTATGGGCACAAAGAAGCGACTTATTTCTGGCGTTAAACCTACCGGTCGACCACACATTGGCAACTACTTTGGCGCGATGAAGCAGTTTGTAGAGCTCCAAGACCAGTACGATACATTGATATTTATCGCAGATCTTCACGCACTCAATTTCATCCAGAACAAACAAGAAATGCACGAGCTCTCGTACAACCTCGTCCTCGACTATCTCGGGATGGGTCTCGATCCTGCCAAAGTCACCCTTTTCAAGCAGTCTGCAGTCCCAGCACACACACAGCTCATGTGGATATTTGAGACACTCATCACCGTCCCTTTTATGATGCGCGCACATGCGTACAAAGACGCCGTGGCAAAAGATATCGAACCCACCATGGGACTCTTTGGCTACCCAGTACTCATGTCGGCAGACATACTCATCTATGACGCAGACGTCGTACCAGTGGGCCAAGACCAAAAGCAGCACATTGAGTATGCACGCGACATCGCAGGCAAGTTCAACAACGAGTACACCGAGCTGTTCAAACTCCCGAGTGATCTGATCTTGGACAACGTCGCAATCGTCCCCGGCACAGATGGGCAGAAAATGTCGAAAAGCTATGGCAACACCATTCCATTGTTTGGTACCGACAAGGAAATAGAAAAAGCAGTCATGAGTATCGCCACTGACTCTCGCGGACCTGACGAAGTGAAGAACCCCGACGACATGGTGCTCTACCAGATCCACAAACTTTTTGATGCTTCAGAAGAACTAAAAGCGCGATACACTCAAGGCCTCGGGTATGGCGATGCCAAGAAACTATTGATCAAAGACATCATCGCATTTGTTACTCCAATGCGTGAACGTAGAAAGAAATACGAGGATGACCCCAAACTTGTCGAAGAAATCTTACTTCAAGGTGCAATGAAGGCAAATGAAGTGGCGATGAAGAAACTGACAAGTGTCTATGAAGCGGTAGGGTTGACAGGGTAGCGAAATAATACAAATGACTAAAACAAAAAGTTTTATAAAAAGATCGCTACATTTTTTCAGACCGTTCTGGAGGTATTTTATTATTACTGTATTACTAATCATTGTTGGTCAGGCTATTTCGACGTTTACTCCATACTTGTTTGGTAAAGGTGTAGATGCTGTTATTAACGGTAACGTACGTACCACATTTATTTTCCTGGTTGTTTCTTTTTTGCTTACTATCTTACAGGCACAGATTATCCAATACATAAAAGAATACATTGATATTAAAAAACTCGATGTAAATATTGAAAAAGCACTTTCAGTTATTTCACTCAACCGCATGCTCCGGTTTTCTATTGGACAACACATCAACGAACACTCTGGGGTCAAACAAACAATTGTGAACAAAGGTCAAAATGCACTTATCGGTTTTGTAAATACTTTGATATACGAAATCTTGCAGATCGGTATTCAAATATTGGTTACACTCACTATTTTGACACTCTTTGATTGGAGAGTCGGAGCAACGGCGTTTGCATTTGTTTTACTCCATATCCTCATTTCCAATAGACGTAATAAGAACTTTTATCCCATTATTGACGCTGTGCGGAAAAAGAACCAAAGCCAGTCAAAGCTCCAATCTGAGCTCTTTCGAAACTCAACACTTGTAATCACAGAGGGACAAGAAGATAAAACTGTACAAGAATTTAATGAATCCTATACAAAAGTTACAAATTTTACTATTTCCACATGGATCAAATATATAAAGTCTTACTACGGTCAAAAATTTGTATTAATACTTGGTAGGTACGGGACACTCGCAATTGGTATTTATTTCATTTTTATGGGCTATCATTCTGTGGGTATGTTTGTTACATTTTATTCATGGACAGGCTCAATTTTTGACAATATAAACAATCTCATGAACACACAACGACGTACAATGTCGCAAATTGTTGAGATCAATAAATATTACGATCTTCTTGATATTATTCCTGATATCAACCCCAACATCGGCGGCAAAACTATTGCGGATCTAAAAGGTGAAATCCAATTCAAAGACGTAAGCTTCGCATATCCATACCGTCAGTCTGCAGAACAAATAGAAAATGAAGAAGAGTCAGAGGGTAACGAACTAGAGCATACGGTAGAGAACGTAAGCTTCACGATACCCGCCGGAGCAAAAGTAGGATTTGTAGGGGTATCTGGATCGGGCAAAAGTACTATCGTGAACCTCATGCGTCGATACTACGACACCACAAGCGGAGAAATACTGATTGATGGTGAACCCCTCAAGGAACTCGATCTCCACTGGCTCCGTAGTCAGATCGGTAACGTAGAGCAAAAAATTGACCTCTTTGATCGAAGTATCAGAGACAACATATTGTTCGGACTTCCTGCTCATACAGAAATAAGCGATGAGAAGCTACAAAAAGCAGTCAAAGATGCATCACTGACCGACTTCGTCACCAAACTCAAAGACCACGGGCTCGACACAGTCATTGGTGAAGGTGGTATCAAGGTCTCTGGCGGAGAACGACAACGTGTCGGTATTGCACGAGCTCTTGCAAAAGATCCGTGCATTCTGATATTTGACGAGGCGACATCAGCCCTCGACTCGATGAGTGAACACATCGTGCAGCAGTCGATAGACGAAGCACGGAAAGGAAAGACGGCGATCATCATTGCTCATCGTCTCTCTACAGTGAAAAACTGTGACAAGATCCTTGTGTTTCGTCACGGTATTCTCCTTGCGCAAGGTTCGCATGATGAACTCATCATGAGTTGCGAATACTATGCCGATCTCGTGGAGCATCAAATGGTTGCGTAATGTACTTTTATTTAACTTAAAGCCCGGCAACCCCGGGCTTTTTTTATTGTCCAATTTATGGCACAATGCTGAAACTATGGAACGAACATACATTGGTGATTTGGGCGCAAAGGCAGGGGAGACTGTACTGATCAAGGGCTGGATCGATGTGCGTCGCGACCAGGGGAAAATGGTCTTTTTTGACTTCAGAGACATGACCGGCACAATCCAAGGTGTTGTGCTTCCTATGCGCCCCGAAGTGATCGAGATAGCCAAGACCTGCCGCCCAGAAACAGTGGTAGCCGTCGAAGGTATCGTCAACAAGCGCCCAGAGAGAAATGTAGTAGCTGATAAACAAAATGGGGATATTGAGCTCGAAGTAACCGGTATCACCATACTCAACCACGCAGAGCCTCTCCCGTTTGAGATCAATGTCGACACCAAAGACGTCGGCGAAGAAACACGCCTCACTCACCGATATCTCGACCTACGATCTGCTCGCATGCAACGCAACATTCGTATGCGTGATGCAGTGATCAAGCATGCACGAGACTTCTTGCACAATGAAAAGTTCATCGAAGTAGAAACTCCGATCCTTACAAAAAGTACTCCTGAGGGTGCGCGTGACTATGTGGTGCCATCACGTATTTATCCTGGAGCATTTTATGCGCTGCCACAATCACCACAACAATACAAACAGCTTCTGATGAGCGGAGGTATCGAGCGATATTTCCAGATCGCAAAATGTATGCGCGACGAAGACGGACGCGGGGATCGTCAGCCAGAGTTTACACAACTCGACATGGAGCTTTCATTTGTGGATCGTGAAGATGTGATGAAGCTCAATGAAGCACTCCTCATCGATATCGTCACCAAGCTTTTCCCTAAGAAAAAGATCCAAGAAATCCCATTTCCACGTATCTCATATGCAGATGCAATGGCAAAATACGGTAACGATCGTCCAGATATTCGCACCGACAAAGAAGACCCGAACCTCCTCGCATTTTGCTGGGTAGTAGACTTCCCATTCTTTGAACGCACTGACAAAAGTGACAACCCTCAAGCAGAAGGCGAGTGGACATTTACCCACAACCCATTTTCTCGCCCAATCGAGGATCATATGGAAAACTTGATGGAGAAAAAAGATCTCGCATCTATCCTCACTACGCAGTACGATATTTGTCTCAACGGATACGAAATCGGGGGTGGCTCTATTCGTAACCACACATTTGAAGCTCTTGCCAAAGTATTTGAAATCCTCGGGTACAAACTAGAAGACATCGAAACAAACTTTGGTCACATGCTCACTGCATTCAAGACCGGTACTCCTCCACACGGCGGTATTGCCTGGGGTCTCGATCGCTTCTTGATGCTCCTGCTCAATGAACCAAACATCCGCGAAGTCATCGCCTTTCCAAAGACTGGAGAAGGGAAGGACCCAATGATGCAGGCACCGTCAGAAATTTCTCAGAAACAGTTAGACGAGCTCAATATTGTATTGAAAAAAATTGAGAAGAAATAAAAGAAACCCGGAATGTTCCGGGCTTTCTTCTGATTAATTTTCCAATACTATTATTTTCTCTGCAACATATTTAGCGAATAATTTTTCATTCAATATTCGGTAAGTCCCTGTCATGTTTTTCATTTTCACTGTCCCATTTCTATCATAAACAGCAAGAATTTCTTTTTTAGCAACCTTCTCACTTAAAGATTTATGGCCAACAGCGAAGTGAAACAGGACGGCGTCGTCTGAGATATTACTCGGACGTCCGATAACAATGCCTGGTGTGTAATTTACATGAGCATGAGGCGAATAGAATATGTATACATGATCTAATGAGAACTGGAATTTCTTGGTTTTTTTGATTGTAAACATCTTTAAAAGTTTTGATATTTTTACCATTTTATATATAAATTGTCAATACATAATATATGTAATGCAAAAAAAGCTAGCTCGTCTCTAAAGTGTAGATAGGATAGTATTCTCCATCTACGATTTGTTCATTCCCAAGGGCATATGAACACACTGAAACTACGAGGGTGATGACATCGATACTCTGTATCTATCTTCACAAAGGAATATATCCTCTCAAACCGGTGTGCTCATAATATGTAATCTTACCCAGACTATCTCACGATAGATCTGGCACCAGCGAGCTTTTCTTATTCTGGTATATCTTCTTTACATTCTCTTCTGATATATCTTTTCCACTTTCGCATAGATACATTTCTTTGCTCTGTACCCACAACTTCATACCATTGTTCCTTTTAGCCCTTTTCTGACAATCCAATACCACCGCTTATCTATAAGCATCGCCAAAGCCCCTCTTCACTATAGTGATAGGGGCCTTCTTTTTATACGTAAAAAATTAAAAAGTCTCCTTATAGTAAAAATACTTATAAGGAGACTTTGATGGAATGGTCGTTTTTGAAAACTCGTGCATTTTCCCAAAAATCTTGCGGTGTATTGTGTATCCCGTTGATGAAAATATTTATGATATCAAGATCATACCCGGCTTCATCGCGGGCATAATTTGTCGATTGTCGAATGGGTTCCTGGCAAGCTTCTGGAATGAAACTTACTAATGTTTTATAGCCCATATCATTAATCAATTTCATAAAAGGGAGATACTCACGTGCACAGCCATGTTTGAGATCGCATGCAGCAAACTCAAAGTTTTTCGTATCAAAGCGGTTGCGAAGCAACATTTCCGAGAAAAAATACTTGTTTCCATGAAAAGAATAGTTCTTTGGTGGGGTTACAAAATTTTTCTCAGTAATATTATAGTTTTCTGCAATCTTCTGAAACGAAATCGGCAGCGACTGGTTTTCCTTATAAAATTTTTCACGATAAGGATTACCAGGGGCTCCTGAAGAGTTTTTTGGAATGTGCTGCCAATCATTTACCAATATAGCAATTGAAGAATTTGGTATGCTTGCCAAATTTGCTCCTACTTTGAATGTCTCCACAGGAACAAGTCCTGCATAACTATTGGAACGTACCGCTAGAGCTTTATCTACATCAGTAATATCCTGATAAATAGCTGGAACAATTGTTTCTCCAATTGGCATAATGGAAAAGTGACCACACATAATACAGACCGGACCATTTAATTCGGTAATGAGATTTTCTAAGAACATAGAGTAATAATTTATTCTTGTACATTATAACAATATAATAATAATTGTCAAATGTCTCAGTAAAATCAATATAAAAAGGTATACTATACCCATCCATGGAACCAACCCTCCAGCAATTCCAGGTTAAACACGATACCTTTGAAGGACCGATCGAAGTCCTTTTGGAATTGATTGAAAAACGTAAACTTTTTGTCAACGACGTCTCACTGGCATCCGTCACGGATGACTTCATTTCGTACATCCAATCCAAAGGCATGCACCCTGATATGGTTGCAAACTTCTTGGCAGTCGCAGCAACACTGATATTGATCAAGGCACGATCACTTCTACCAAACCTCGAGCTCACCACAGAAGAATCTGAGTCAATCACAGATCTTGAACGACGAGTGGCACTCTATCAGATTATTTCGCACATATCAGGCGACCTGATCAAGCAGTATGGCAAAAAAGTCTCCTATGAAGGAACGGGTCTCCAAACAGGTCCTGTATTTGCTCCAGACCCAAACCTGCACATAGAAGCACTATCCACACTTATCGATGGACTTGTCGAAAGAATGCCCAAACCTACACCTATCAAACCAGAGGCTCGAGTAACAGCTACCGTATCTATAGGAGAGGTTATCGATACACTCATAGAGCGCATCTCTCGCATGACATCGGGTACGTTTAACAGTATTCGCATGCATTCACCAGATGCCGATGATCGAAGTCAAAAAGTCTATACGATCGTATCATTTCTTGGTATGCTAGAGCTTGTCAGACGCGGTCTTTTGGCAGCTGAGCAATCAAATCAGTTTGAAGATATTCATCTTCAGCGACAACAAACCCTATGAAAAACGCCATCGAAGCCATCCTTCTTGCAACAGGTGAACCGCAGTCATTTGCGGTCCTTGCCAAACATCTTGATACTGACGTAGATACTATCGGTACAGCGGTACAGGAACTTATCGCAAGTATGGAGGGGCACGGTATTGTGGTCACTGAACTCAACCAAGTAGTAAGTCTTGTTACTCGTAGTGACCATGCGCCAATCATCGAAAAGATTCGTAAAGATGAACTTTCAAAAGAGCTTTCTAAGGCATCTGCAGAAACACTTGCGATTATTGCATATAGCCCAGGGGTAACCAAAAGTCAGATTGAGTTTATTCGTGGGGTCAACGTCTCATATAGTTTGAGATCGCTTCAAATGAGAGGTTTAATCGAATCTAAAGGTGTAGGGAGAAGTGTCGGATACTACCCAACATCAGACCTACTCAACCATTTTGGAGTGACATCACTTGATGGGTTGCCTGCCTATACTGAAACCAAGACAAAGCTCGACACCCTCCTTAGCAGTAGCGAACCAGCACAATGATCACGCTTAACGTCATCAAAATTTTCTTACCCACTGCACTTGCCTTCCTTATAGGTATTGCGATCACGCCAAGACTCACGGATTTCATGTACAAGCATAAACTCTGGAGACGCCGACCCCGCACCGATGGAGAAACTATTACCAACACTGATTTTGCAAAACTCAACAACAGCCAAGCTGAAGTTTCAACACCGCGTGTAGGAGGTGTCATTATCTGGCTCTCAGTAACCGCAACCATTGCACTTATGTGGATCGTATCACGAGTATTTCCTTCAGACCTTTCTACGAAGCTTGATTTTTATAGTCGTAGCCAAACTTTAGTACCTCTTGCAAGTCTTGTCTTTGGAAGCTTGCTTGGGCTCCTGGATGACTTTTTTGAAATACGAGGCAGAAGTGGGGTAACTCATGCCAATGACAAAGAGATCAAGTTTCGGTATATCAAGATTGGATTGATTTGTATCGTGGGGCTCGTTATCGGTGCATGGTTTTATGTGAAGCTTGGTATGACTGGTATTGCAATACCATTTACGGCTTCTACACTAACGCTTGGTAGTCTGTTTATTCCATTCTTCATTTTGATACTTGTTGCAGTATTTTCAGGAGGGGTGATCGATGGTATGGACGGCCTCGCAGGTGGAGTGCTTGCCATCATATTTGCTGCATATTCGATTATTGCATTTGGACAAAACCAGATCGACATTGCAGCATTTTGTGGGGTGATTGCTGGGGCAATATTGGCATTTTTATGGTTCAACATCCCACCTGCACGATTCTACATGGGCGAAACAGGTATGATGGGACTCCTTGTCGTACTCACTGTAGTTGCATTTCTCACCGATACTGTGTTGTTACTCCCACTTATCGCATTTCCACTTGTTGCCTCAAGCGCATCTTCTCTTATCCAAATCTTTTCATACAAATATTGCGGCAAACGACGCGTGTTTCGTGTAGCACCACTTCATCACCATTTCCATGCGATCGGTTGGTCTCGAGAAAAAATCGTTATGAGATACTGGGTTGTTAGTATTATTGTTGCGATCCTTGGTGTTGTAATCGCACTTATTAGTAATTAATATGCGAACAATTATCACAAAAGAATCTCAAAAACCCTTTGATCGATACTTTCTAGGGATTGTGGCAGTTATCACCCTGATTGGCTTGTTTTCATTCGTATCGGCTAGTCTAGGGATTCTTGCAAAAAGTGAGAGCAAGTTTTACGGCGTATTGTTTAACCAGTTAGTTCTTGGTCTAGTAGGCGGATCAATAGCGCTATGGGTAACTATGCACATCCCGTATGTACTCTGGCGAAAACATGCCTTTTATATATTCCTTGCGACACTTATTCTTACACTTCTTGTTTTTATTCCAAGTCTTGGATTTGAGCATGGAGGTGCACAGCGATGGATTTCTATTGGGGCACTCTCTTTTCAACCAGCAGAATTTCTCAAGCTTGGCTTTGTTATTTATTTTGCGACCTGGCTTGCGTGGACCCACAAACAAAAACAAGAACTACGATTTAAAATTCTACCCCTTATCATTCTTTTAGGTATCGTTGCTGCTATTTTACTCAAACAGCCTGATACAAAAAGCCTGATACTGATCACAACCGCTGCATGTGCTATGTTATTTGTCTCTGGAGTTTCTTGGAAAAAGATAGGGATTATCGTTGCGGTGGGAATTATTGGAATCACTCTACTTGCATTCATTCGTCCATACGTAATGGAACGTATTGAAACATTTATTAATCCATCATCAGACCCACGCGGTTCATCCTATCAGCTACAGCAATCACTGATCGCTATCGGCTCAGGGGGTATGTTTGGGCGTGGGCTTGGACAGAGTGTACAAAAATTTGGCTACCTCCCAGAACCACAAGGTGACTCAGTGTTTGCGGTTATAGGTGAAGAGTGGGGGTTTATAGGTTCAGGTATACTGGTTGTATTGTATATTTTCTTGGCAGTCCGAGGGCTCAAGATAGCACTGCGTGCACCAGATACCTTCGCACGGTATCTCGTTGTAGGTATCACTACGCTCATCACTGCGCAGTCATTTCTCAACATCGCATCTCTTCTTGGGCTTTTTCCACTGACCGGTGTGCCACTGGTTTTTATCTCTCACGGAGGTACATCGCTTGCGATCGCACTTGCAGCAGTCGGTATTATTCTTAATGTGTCAAGATACCAAAAAAAGGTATACTAATAGTCATATGAAAATCCTACTCACAGGCGGCGGCACTGGCGGACATTTCTACCCACTTATAGCGATTGCCGAAGAACTCAACAAGCTGGCAGACGAAGAGCGCATCATCAACATGAAGCTCTATTACATGTCAGATAAACCATATGACCCTGATATACTCGAGGAGCAATTCATTACATTTATCCCAATTACTGCAGGGAAGCTGCGCATATATTTCTCGTTTAGAAATATACTCGACATTGGTAAAACGATCATTGGAGTCATCACGAGCTTGTTCAAGGTGTTTAAACTCTACCCTGACGTTATTATTTCTAAGGGTGGCTATGCAGCATTTCCAGTACTTGTGGCAGCGAAACTTCTCCGTATACCAACCATTATTCACGAGAGTGATACCGTACCGGGAAGAGTAAACAAATGGTCGGGTACATTTGCTCGACGTATTGCGCTCTCGTATCCTGAAGCAGCGCAATACTTCGACTCAAAAAAAATAGCAGTAACAGGGCAACCGGTTCGCAAAAACTTTATTCACCCCGTACGCGAAGGTGCTAAAGAATTTTTTGAACTTCCCAACAACTTACCTGTAATCGGTATCTATGCAGGATCACTCGGAGCAAAAGCAATCAATGACGTAGTTGTAAATATCGTTCCTGAGTTAATAAAAAAGTATCAAATTATCCATCAAACAGGGGAGAAAACTTATGACGATGTTACTACTGAAGTACGCATCTCTCTTGGAGATGACACCAAGCGTAGTCGATACAAGGCATTCAAATCACTCAACAGTGTTCAATCCAAAGTGTTTGCAGGAGCAGTAGATCTCGTCATCGGCCGTGCAGGTTCTAGTATATTTGAGTTTGCAGCATGGGGTAAACCATCTATTATCATTCCTGGTAGAGGTGAAGTATTTCATGGAGATCATCAACGCAAAAATGCATACCACTATGCACGTACCGGTGCTTGTGTAGTCATTGAAGAGACAAACCTTACTGCATCAGTACTATTGAGTGAAATTGAATCTATTTTAAGCAATAAAGAGCTTTATGAGGCTATGAGTAAGCATGCCCATGATTTCTTTATTCCTACTGCAAGTCGAATGATCGCAACCGAAGCACTAACTATTGCTCTATCTCACGAGAAACAATAAAACCTTTTTGCTGTGCGTATACATACGTAAACGATGCTCCCAAGAAAAATATCTGAGCAGAGTAATATATCCATACCAACATACCTACAAGGGAGGATGCTCCTCCAAAAACGTCTGTGTGTACCAAAAGTTTGATGTACTCTGTAATGAGTATATTTCCTACCATAAACAGTACAGACGTAATACATGCCCCCATACAGACGACGCTCCACGGCAAGGTACGATTTGGCAGTACTCGATAGATAACCATAAACAAAATAGTACTCAAAACAAGTGGTACAACAACTTGAAACAGTGAGGCAACAAACGAGAGTTGCGGGAGTAAGTTTACGGTAGACTGTGCAATAGAAATGAAAAAAGTGAGTCCAATTGATACTGCAAGAAGAATTGCAAGAAGAGGAATGAAGGCTAGTACGGCTATTTTCTCATGAAGAAATATGCCTATCTTGCGAAGGAGAGAAGTATGCTTCTTTTTCAGTAAAGGTGTGACATCCCAAAGTTCATCAAGATCACGATCGAGCTCCGAAAACACACCAATAGCACCGATTAGAAATATTGTCGCACTGACCATGGCTGCACTGACCGAAATATCTTGGAGTGGAGTATTGTGAAGTATTTCACTGATATACAACGAAGCATTGCTTCCTACGGTTACTACGAGCTGGTGCATCAATGCATTTTCAACAACATCTTTACTAAAAAGTAGTGCTGCAGCACTCACTACCAGCACAATAAGAGGTACGAATGAGAGCATCGCATAGTAGGAGAGTGCTGCACCCATTCTTGGTGCGTTATGACTATTCCAGTGTCGGAAAGATTTAAGTATGAGAGTTTTCATACCTTGTAGTATATATGTTTTTTGAAATTTAGACTTATCCACAGCTTTTTTCTTGCATGTGAACGAACGTTCACCTATACTCAATACAGGTCGCGATTATTATAAATAACTTGTCTTACCACTTTTATGACACGACACCAATACACACAAAACATTCACAAACAACTACAAGCACTAAACAAAAGGATCGATTATAAAATCATGCACGGACAGAGTTATATAGATGATTCTCGCCGTCACAAAGCACTCTTACGTCAAATCAGCCGACAAACAAAGCAAGGATTCCTCGCACGTTTATTTCCAAGTCTCGCATAACTACTATGAACACCCCATTTAAATCACTTATACATCAAGAAATGCTCCGTCTTGAGCAGTTGGTACACGAAAAAGACTCATTTTCAGGAAGCCTAACCCGATACGCTCGAAAAAACGGTATACTTCTTAACAAGCGCAAGCCTACATGGGGATGGTTCTCTATGGTTCGCGTTATGCAATTTCTCCTATAACAATTATTACCACTATGGATACCGACTACAAGAACAAACTTATCGCATTTCATCACAGTCATAAACGTATGCCAACATACACTGAAATGCTGTCACTCTTTGGATTCAAATCCAAAAATGCTGTCGCACGTCTCGTCAATAAAATGATTGCAGCAGGTATTGTCACCAAGGATAGGCTTGGAAAGCTTCTTCCTACTTCAATGTTTGATAGTATTCCACTTCTCGGCTCAGTCAAAGCAGGGTTTCCTTCTGCGGTAGATGAAGTTCTAGAATCGCTCAACCTTGAAGACTACCTAATCAAGAAAAAACGTGAGACGTACATGGTAGAAGTCGACGGAGATTCCATGATAGAAGAGCATATCTGTGATGGTGACATTGTAATCGCAGAACGCACCAATATTGCTAAAAACGGTGATATCGTCATCGCAAATATTGACGGAGAATTCACTATGAAATACCTACGTATCGATGGCAAAAAAAGTTGGCTCGAACCAGCGAACAAAGCATTCAAAGCTATGCACCCAAAAGAAAGTCTTACGGTGGTCGCTATTATTAGAGGAGTAATTCGTAAATACTAACCGGGAGCTTCAACAGATGCTCGATTTGCAGCCTCCTTCTGTATGACAGGGAGGTTTTCTGTTATCAGAGTATTGAGTTCATCACTTGTAAGTGTTGTTGCGGTAGGATCTTGGGCAAGTTTTTTCCATGGAGCAGTCTTGTTGTATGCATATTCTCCAAAGACAATAACAGGAGTACCTGAGGCAAGTTGTGTACTCTCATCAGATGAAAGAATCCACTGCTTTGCCCAGTCATAGACCCACTGTGCATCTTTTTCTGTCATGCGCACACATGAGTGACTTGCAGGGTATCCAGGAAGTTCGTATTGGTGGAGTGAAATACCTTCCATGTTATCGAGGTTGAAATACCACGGCAAAATCCATTCATCTTGGATACTACTGACAACAAGCTTACCTTTCCAGTTTGTGAAATAGAGTTTGCTTGGAGTGGGGGTGTCTTTTTTGCCAGTACTAGTTACCATCCAGCGTACGAGGGTGCCGTTTTCATATGCACCAATTGCTTGAATACGTTGAGAAACAAGCAGGAGTTGTGGGATATCTTTTGCTGCATCAAGGACTTGTGGGAACGGGGAAAGCGCGTCCCAATTGGTAAGATCTGAAGGAATAGTAATAGTTGTATTTTTAGAAATATGTTTATCATCCAAACGATTAAACGTAAGAACAAACCCGACATTGGAAAGACCAACCTCACGAGCAATCTCAGCACCTGGAGTATCGGTAGTAACAACTATACTGCGGTACGTAACCTTTGCTGGGGGAGTAATAGGTGCAGCCGGTTCAATTGGTTTTTCAACCAGCGGAGTATCAAGTACTACCGACACAGCATGATCTGGATGAATAGCTAGAACATACAAACCTGCACCCAGCACAACAAGTGCAAGTGTCGAGACGACATGATGTCGTTGTAGCTTTTTATGCTTCATATATGTATTGTAACGCACAACGACCTATTTTCTTACACTACGATGCTCAACCAATTTTCCTGCTGCTATTTCTACTTTGTCAGCCCTGCGTAGTTTGATACCTACTGGGAGAATAGAAATATGAGGACTATCATCAAGATCCGCACCAATATCCCACAGATCCTCAACACTCGTGACCCACTCAGTACCGTAGCTGATCAAAGAGAAAGGTTGCGAATAGTCTCGCATAGTCTTTTCGCCTGTATCAAGAAAATACTCATGAAAATAAGACAACGCAAGCTCACGAATAGTCTTGTACACAGGTTCTCGATATCGAAGTACTGCATGGTTGGTCTTGGAAATCGCACCCCAACATCCATTTTTCTTAAACAGTGCAACAACATGATCAAGATCATTGCGAGTACTGCGCAAATCAAGCAATAGCGGCTTCTCTCCGTGGTACCACAACACTGCTGCTGCCAAACATGCCCCCTCCAAACAATGCGCTTTTTTATGAATAAGAACTTCACGAGGAGACCTACAGGTTTCACCATTAGTTTCAAAGTTATATGGGAGTGTATTGAGAAAATCCTGAATTTTGGCAGGAGTTGAGAGCTTCTTAAACAAACGCTCTTCATCAGATCTAAGACCGAACATACTCTAGTATAGCAAAAGCTTATGCTTTCAGTTGTGCTATATCATTCTCATAGAGCTTTTTCAAAGCACCAGGCTTCATTGTACCTACCAAAAGGTGTCCGATTGCAATACGCGTCAAAGACTCGATTGTAAGTTTACACACATCACACATGCGTCTGATCTGATGTTTACGGCCTTCGTGAAGTGTAATCAAAAATGACGAACGAGACTTGCGCACTGCTACCGCCGGCTTTGTTTTTACCTTATCAAGCATGATACCTTTAGCCATTTTTTCTATAGCAGCATCAGAAATGTTTTCTCGG
This sequence comes from uncultured Candidatus Saccharibacteria bacterium, assembly GCA_964432275.1. GTDB lineage: Bacteria > Patescibacteriota > Minisyncoccia > Phycocordibacterales > UBA9973 > UBA4124. The sequence goes on from CAYSMH010000002.1 coordinate 26,211, forward strand.
ACAACTACAAGATATGTTTTTCCAACACGTGAATTGTCTTTAGTTAGTGCCTTTGTCAGCGTTCCATCATTAGTCAGTATAATGAGTCCTGCAGTTTCTTTATCGAGCCGACCAACAGGTGCAAGATGGCGCAGGGTAGGGAACGTATCGTGTAGATCTTTAGACTTAGGACTTGTTTTAGAGGTTTCGACGCCAATAGGTTTATATACGAGATATGACTCTTTGTTTTTTTGGCCCAAAACTTGTATCACATCTGTACCGACTCTTATACCAAAACCTGGCTCGGTAACAATTTTTCCATTTACTTGTACCAATTTTTTAGCAATTAGATCTTTTGCCTCGCGTCGTGAAGCTACCCCTTGGTGAGCGATGACTCGCTCTAGTCGTTCGTAACCAAGAGGTAGGGTAGAGCTAGATTTCATACGGTAAGTATAACAAAAATAAAAACATATGTACACAAGAAGTCAAGATGACATACGGTGTATGATACGGCCATATGCAGACAGACACCAATTACAAACCATTTTTAACCGCGCTTATTATCATTGGAATTATCATCATTATCATGCTGGCACGTCCTCGTATAGGGCAGCAGCGCTCATACTCTATGAGTGGATACAACCTCAGTGCCAGTACAACGCGCTATATGCCTATAGAGCCTCCACGAGGCACATATAGCGTGATTCGCTACGTTCCTGAGCACCGTACCACTCGATACTCTGTACCGACCTCATACAGCTACTCATACACGGACGGATACGCTCCAGATACGAGTGGGACCATGTTTCCAGATGGCTGCACTCTCACGAGCCCATACAGTCTCACGACGGGGCTACCGTGTAGCTAAACATATCAAATAAAAATCCCCGCAATATGCGGGGATTTTTATTATGGATTATTGAGCGGTGCTACATAAGCATTATAGTCAGCACACCAAGCTGCTGCATCTTGTGGTGTACTAAAGTCTGATTTTTTTGCACCTGGTTTAAATTTATAACTACCAAACGGAAATGCTTTTTTCCATTCTTGCCACCCATAAGTTACAGTGTTACCAACAGCTACACAATGACGTCGATCTGGGCGACTAAAGAAAAGCATTGTTGTAGGTACTGGGGTAGTAAGGGTTGTTTCAGGGGTCAATACGGAAATACCTCCAATAATTACCGGGGGTGTAAGCACTGTAGATCCTGACGCTGAAAACTTAGAGCTATTAGTTGAGGTGTTGGTAGTTGTGATTATTGTAGAATTAGAAATATCCACAGGATCTATTGGCTGTCCACTAGATCCAGTGGTCGTGTTCCGCAATTTTACCGCACCACTGTTATTAGTAGCCGGTTGAATTTTTTGAGAATCTTGCTGTAGTAAGCGACTTGACTGAGCGGGTTGTGCATCAATACCACTAGAGAGCCCCATAGTAATCACTGCAACTGCAACGATTACAACAATAGTGCCGATTACTTTTTTCATTGAAATAAAAACATATTATATTAAACAGATAATGTACATATTATACTTTACATGAATAAAACCGTCAAAAAAGCCTCCTAATGTAAGGAGGCTTCAACTCTTGATTATTTTAATAAATATAATCAAAAATTTGTACTACGTTTCGACGTGCTTTCTTAAACAATCTTTTTTTTGACATTAAATGCGTTCGAGCTCTAAGTCTACCAAAAAATAAGAACGTGCGTCTAACTGTGACTACACTAACAAACAAACCTTTTGCTTCTATCACATTGTACCCGTCAATTAATAACGCTTGGTGGGTTAAAAACAAATTACAAAATCCAACCGCTTCGTTAATCGAAAGTGCCGTATCTGGAGAATGATTATACGTCCCAGGAAAATAAAGAATAATTTTTGGTGAAAAAATATTCTTTACTAATGAACCTGAGGGGTGCATTGCAGCATTTTCCATCATACGCTCCATTTTTCTTCCGTAATCTACGTCCATATTTATAGCCATTTCAGGCAGTACAACAGGGGGTACAACAATGCTGTCTTGAGCATTTGTTAAAAGCATAGTCAGACAAAGAACTACCGTGAAAAGTGCTTTCATGATACATAATTTTAGTTTACAACACTATAAAGTGATATAGGTATATTGTCAATAGATACGCAAATTGCACTGTACGAATACCATTGATACACTTTTATACATGAACATGCTCATTGTTGAGGATGACGCTGATATACGATCGTATCTTTGTGAAGCATTTACTGATGAAGGGTTTATAGTCGACGAAGCTTCAGATGGATACGTAGGTCTGCAAAAAGCTCGTATCTCGTCATACGACATAATCGTCCTTGATTACAACCTCCCACACAAATCTGGTGGAGATATTTGCAAAGAATTACGCCAAAGCAACAGTACGAGTCGTATCATTATACTATCAGTCGTTGGAACTATTCCAATAAAAGTTGACTTGCTCAACAGTGGCGCTGATGATTATCTAACTAAGCCGTTTGTATTTGGCGAACTTCTCGCACGAGTACGAGCACTTTTGCGAAGACCTACCAAACTCAAAGAACGAATGATACGCATCGGCAGTATTACGCTCGATATCGACCGACACCTTGTCACGAAAAAAGACGCTATAGTACTACTGACTCCCAAAGAGTTTGCATTACTTGAATATTTTATGTGTCACGCAGGACAAATACTCTCACGCATGACGATACTTGAGCATGTATGGGGAGTAAATGCAGATCCATGCACCAACACCATCGAAACCCATGTACTAAATCTACGACGGAAGCTCAATGATCAAAACAAAGAGCTTATCCACACGATTCCCGGCGTCGGCTATAAACTAGTAGGGTAGTAATACGCTATACTGCACTTATAGAGGATACGTGAGTCCCAAATATGGTTCATGCGCTCCAAAAAACAGGTGCAGACACATAGTCAGCACACCCGTACACTTGAAAAAATACGCGAACTGTATAAGTTTGCAGAATTTGGCCGATTATCGTCTGGTCTTTTTCATGACATTATCAACCCTCTTACCGCGATAGTGTTAAACATAGAACAGGCCCGATCAAATCACACCAACATTCCTAAGGTCAAAAAATATTTGGATCAAGCATGTGGAGCAGCGCGACACATGGAACGCTTCGTTGTTGCCATTAAACAACAACTTCACGACACCCAGAAACTTGCATATTTTTGTCCGTGCGCAGAGATTTATTCTGTGGGCAATATTCTCTCACATAAAGCTCGTGCTGCAAATGTACGATTAGAGTTTTCGCTCAACGCTACTGTACCGCTATTTGGAAATAGTACATATTGGACACAGATCATACTCAACATTATTAGCAATGCGATTGACGCATACGACAACTCTCACAAGAAAAGTATCGAGCGTGTTGTCACGATCAGCTGCAACAACACTCCAACACTGTTTTGCTGTAGTATATCTGATCATGGAACTGGAATAGCTCGCTGTCATATACACAAAATATTTAATGCATTCTTTAGTACAAAACTAGGCTGTATGGACAAGGGGACGGGGGTCGGACTTTCTATTGCAAAACATTTACTAGAAAAAGAATTTAACGGAACTATTACTGTCAAAAGTACCCGTGTTTCAGGAACAACATTTACACTTAGTATTCCCGTACATAGAAAACTTTAACGAATTTTTATTTTTTATTTATCTTTTCTTTATATCTACAACATATACTTTGTACTATATGTTGTATACCCACGATCTTTATGACTACCGATGCACCTGCGGCAAACTCTTGTGCAAAGGCGCAATTATCCAAGGTATTGTTGAAGTGAAATGTAAACACTGTCACGAAGTCATGCGCTTTTCTGGAACAACAAAAACACCGTATCCTGTGCTGTATTGACTTTATATAATTTTTATGTAAAATACAAAAAAATAAACCCCTTAAATTTTACGTATGGCTCTTTTACTCAAAGAAATCAAAACACAGAAAATCACAAAAAAACAGTTTGCAGAGTATGTTAAGTGTAAATTATTACCTGAAGAGGAATCCTACAAACAAGAAAAAATCTTAGAAATTTTTGCATGGTTTGGACCACATTTCTCTGTTCACGTTGCGTGTGTTGTAACATATGGATTACAAGTTACCAGCTTCCGTACAGTAAAAAGGGAACTGCAGAATTTATTTTTCAGACTCAACCTCAACACGCTCGACAGGTACAAACTTACTGAGACTACAATTGAAACTGTGAAAAAAGAGTTGCGAATTTGCGCAGCAAATTTTGAAACAAAGGCAAGACAGCAAAAACAATCTGTTGCACAACAAGTAGCCTAAGTAACACACCGAAACAAAATGACCCCGCATCTATGTGCGGGGTTTTATTATGCACACTCTACTGCGTATATAGTGTCGTAAAAGATATATTGTGCGACGTTAGTACTCTAGAGAGAACGGGTCTGTAGACCCTCCTCCCTCCTGCAAATATGTCGCGAAGTTATCTTGTTTGATATGTCGTTAAACAATCATTAAATGCAGAAACTTGTGCGTTGTATTGTTTTATTTTTTCTTGAGAGATGACAAGGGTAGTGTTGTACTGCGAAACAAGTTTGTTGAATGCTTCTACCTCTTTTCTATACTCTTCCCCGCCGGGGGTACCTGGAGTTTCGAGACGAGCTTTTTCATTTGCAATATATCCTTGTTGAGATTTTAAATCTGCATTCATAGTATCAATTATTTTTTTCAATACCGGATCGATCAACGGACACGCACTTCGTCCCGTCCCAAAGTGCTGAACCGCAAACCAAACCTCTCGACCTTGATACTCGGCTTTCATAGTATATACACCTATTTCTTGATAGTTGGGATTAAGAATGTTGGCACGATGCCCTGGACTTTCCATCCATGCGCGTACCACATCAGCACCGTCTACAAAAGCACCTAGCGCAAGATTTTCACCCATGACCACATAGTCATACCCTACTTCTCGACCAAGATCAGAGACACCCTTACCTGATGGAGAATCGTGTTCGAAATATTGATAGGTAATCATATCCTGTGTTTTCACTGAAGCAGAGGCTTCAAGTTTGGGATTGATTTGTAACGGCAATAGGCCTGCATTTATACGCTCAATGTTGGTTGCATCAACAATCTCACTACTTGATATGTTGCCCTGATCATGTTTAGTAAAAAGTGATATGGGCTCAATACTCTGCATGTATGAACGTATCGAACGTGGCACGAGTGCCGATGCACGTTCTTTGGGGACGATAGTATCGAGAACTTGGGTGACAACTTGAGTACTAACGTCAGGAACTGCCAAGGTGACGATAAGTATCACAAGAGTGGTACCAATAAGAATGTTACTGAATGTTTTATACATAGTTAACAGTTGGCGGGTGTATACCCTTGCAGCGTAGCATCTTCTACGGTCTGGAACCAGATACGATTTTCTGGCTTGATACGTTCAAGTCCTGCACAATCAGGAGTGTAGTACTTAGTCCCATTTTTTGACCCAGCGTATGCTCCTTGGGGAGTATCTGCAGCAGTCGTTGTAGGTGTAGGAGAGGGTGTTGTGGCTCCCAATACAGTACCTTTTCCCAACTTCTCTACGGGTACAGCGAGGCTTGCGAGAACTTCTGAGGCACAGTGAAGCTCGACAGTGTCTTGCGCTCGCCCACCCTCAGAACTGCTATATAATATTCCACAATAAAAAGCTAATCCTGCAATAGCTAGGATGAGTATTCCAAAAAGGGCTTGGTAATACTTACTCAAAAAGGCGTGCATAGTATACCTACTAGTATACCCTACCCTTCTATAGAACGCATTGACAAAAAGCGGTATTTTAGGGTAAGATAGGCACCTATGGCACATAAGAAAGCCCAAGGAGCAGCAAAAAACCTTACGGATTCAAATCCACAATATCTCGGCACCAAACTCTATGATGGGCAGTTTGCAACCGCTGGATCTATCATCGTGCGTCAGCGCGGCACCAAGATTCTTGCAGGTACTGCAGTAGGTATGGGTAAAGACCACACACTCTACGCACTCAAAGATGGTACAGTAAAGTTTAGTAGCAAACGCAAACAAAACTTCGACGGTACAGTATCTGTACGCAAAGCAGCAAATATTATTGAATAACAATACATCCCTCTGACGAGGGATTTATTGTTGGACGATATCTATCGTAAAGGTAGAGTGATATCCTTCATCAGTAACGTCAACTTGATACTTCCCTACTTTTTTGATCGGGCCGTGCTGTATCGTCATAAGTTTGGGGTCAAGTGAAATACGGTGGGTATCTACCAAATACGCAGCAATATCAGCTGTATCTATTTTTGAAAAGAGATTGCCTTGTTCACTTGCCTTGACCCGCATCGTCACTGCCAAATCTCGCACAGTATTGATTGATTCGTCGAGAAGTTTGTGATGCAATGCTCGTTCGCTGGCAACACTAGCTTGGTAGCGTTTGAGTTCAGCGAGCGCTTTTTCAGTGGCAAGAATAGCAAGCTTTTTAGGAAACAAAGCATGCTCTGCGTAGCCTTGCGCTACCTCAACTACTTCGTGCTTTTTACCTACTTTTTGTACATTTTGCTGCAGAATAACTTTCATACTATATCGTTGATTATTTTTTAAACAATTCAATCGCTTTTTCGAGTTGAATATCTCTTCCATCACTACGCTCCACAAATGGGATCAGTACTGTAGGAGTAAGTCCACTATCTGAAATAGAGACTCCGTTTGGGGTGTACCATTTTGCGACCGTGATCTTGAGCGATGTATCCTTGGTGAGTTTGATAACTTCTTGAACCGACCCTTTACCATACGTTTGCTCTCCTGCAAGAATTCCTATTCCCTGTTCAGAAAGTGCTCCCGCTAAAATCTCAGACGCAGACGCAGACCCCTTATCAACAAGTATCACCAACTTTGACCCTTTGGGAAACAGTGTGGGACCCTTGCTGGTCTCTACAGATACATCAGCCTCGGTTTTACCAATCTCTTTGACCACCACCTCACCCTCAGGGATAAACCACCCCGCTATTGTCACTGCGGCGTCAAGATATCCTCCTGGGTTGCCCCGCAAATCAAGCAGAAGGTTAGAATATCCAGAATCACGATACTCACGAAGCGCATCATAAAACAGTTGTGGTGACTGTGCGGAGAAATTATATAGATGGATTACAAAGGTTTGTGTATCTGCACGCTTTTCGGTGTCTACCGTAGGAAGATCAATATTTTCTCGTGTCACAGTAAAAACTCGTGGCGCAGTAAACCCTTCGCGAACAATCGTAAGATCAACCGTAGTCCCCGCCTTGCCCCTAATCAGTGAAATAGCTTTGTCGATACCAAGATCGCTCGTACTTGTTTCCCCGATTGCGATAATCTTGTCCGCAGCACGCAGACCCGCTCGTTCTGCAGGTGTATCCTTCAGTGGAGCAATAACAGTCAATACACCATCCTTCTCACCTATTTCGATACCAATACCGTCAAAAGTTCCCGCAATTTCTGATTCAAAAATTTCATTTTCTGAAGGAGTGAAAAACGTAGTGTATGGATCATCAAACGATGCGAGCATTCCCTTGATTGCGCCGTACACCCGATCCTCTGGACTCGTTTGATCTGCATCGGCAAACTTCTCATCTACCACAGCCCACGCCTTCCAAAACGGGTCAAAATCAGTGGTTTGTGCGACTAATGAGTCTTTGTGAATCACAGAAGTAATGCGTTGTGCAATCGGACGATTTTCATAGCCTATATATACACCAACGAAAAATAATACCCCACCCAGAAGAAGAGTCTTGAATACCTGTACTGTTTGGGCTTTTTTATTAGAGTGTTGTTCCATGAATACTCTCATCAGTAGGATCTATCGTTTGAGATGCGCCCTGTCGAAGCTCAAAGCGTAGCTTCTTGTATGCGTATCTAAGCCGGTATGTCAGCACAATAAGTAATACCCCAATAGCTACTGTAAGCACTGTTTTTACTATATCCACCACACCGAAAAACGGCAGAAAGAGTAGTACGATCCCGATCCAAAGTAGTAGTCGTAATTTACCAACCATGGTGCCCAGTATACCAAAAAGTTAGCCCCTGTGATAGCTTGGAGCAACAACCACCACAAACTCCCCTCTAACCTTGTCTGGATGCTCGGTATAGTATGCCAAAAGCTCGACAGCCGTACCCCGAGGATATTCCTCAAATGCTTTGGTCATTTCTCTACCAACCATGAGTTGTCTGTCCCCGAGTATTCCACTGAGTGCTTCGAGGGTCTTGAGGATCCGATGTGGAGATTCATAAAAAATGACCACATGTTCACTCTCCGCAATATGCGCAAAGAGTGTCTGTCTCCCCTTTTTGTGCGGAATAAATCCCAAAAATTCAAAATGATTTCCAGGAAAACCTGATACCGACAACGCACTGACGACAGCCGATGCGCCCGGTATTGGCACCACTGTTGCATCTGGATATGCCTTTCGAAATTCATCTATAAAAAGTGATCCCGGATCAGAGATCGCCGGAGTACCTGCATCAGTCACAAGTACAATATGCTCGTGTTCGGCACATCGCTCAAGTGCTTTTGTTACTGCTGTGTCACTACTTTGTGCATGACTTGATACATATTCCTTTTTCTCACCGCCAATACCTAAAAGCTTAAACAACTGCCCAGTCGTACGTGTGTCTTCTGCGAGCACGAGCGTTGCCTGCTCAAGCACTTCTTTTGCGCGAAGCGTGATATCTTTGAGGTTCCCTATTGGAGTTGCGACAACAGAGAGAATCATGTGCGTGTACATGGAATCGAACCATGGACCTCTGTCTTATCAGGACAGCGTTCTACCACTGAACTATACACGCGTGGTGGCATTATTATACTTATTTAGATCAAATATTCAAGCTGAGACGAGTGCCGAAGCATTTATTCGTCATCTGCCTCCCCTACTTCTCCAACCTGCATCGCATCGATAATCTTGTCGATTTTGCCGAGCATGATACCTTCGATGTTGGAGAAATTTTGGCGGATGCGGTGATCGGTGACGCGGTCTTGGGGGAAGTTGTAGGTGCGGATCTTTTCGGAACGATCAGCAGTACCGATCTGGTTCTTGCGGTCCCCTGAATACTTTGCTGCTTCTTCTTCCTCTTTGAGCTGCTGAAGCTTGGCAGTGAGGATCATAAGAGCTTTTTCACGGTTATCTACCTGACTACGTTCAGCAGTAGATCGTACATCAATACCTGTTGGTTTGTGAATGAGACGTACTGCAGTTTCAACCTTGTTGACGTTTTGTCCCCCTGCACCTCCTGAGCGTGAGTACTCCATTTCCAAGTCTGCAGGGTTGATCACAAACTTCACTTTTTTACGAATCGGCAAAATAGCAATCGATGCAGTCGACGTGTGAATGCGTCCCATCTTTTCAGTGACCGGTACACGCTGCACACGGTGCACTCCTGTCTCAAAACGGAAAAGTTTGTATACATCTTTACCATGTATTTCAAGCGTATATGGGTCAATATGCTTTGTCTTCCATCCACGTGTGTCCGCAAATCGTTCATACATATCCACAAGTTCTGTCGCAAAGAGCGCCGCCTCATCTCCACCAGCACCCGCACGAGCTTCGAGAATGATTTCGTTTGGAAATTCTTCTTCCTCTTTTTCACTTTCCTCGATCGCTTTGATCTGATCTTCGATCGCAGTTTTTTGCACAGCAAGCGCTGCGAGTTCATCTGCAGCAATATCTTTCATGCTTTCATCACTTGCAATAAGTGTATGCACTTCTTCTTCTTGTTTCAAAAGACGCTCGTATTCAGATGCGAGGTATTGGGTCTTGTGATTTTTTTTCAGTTCTTCGAGATTCATAAAAATAGACAAGATGCCTCACCAGACATTACTATCTTTTCCGAAAACTCGCTTCGCTCAAACAGTTCTCCAAAGATAGCAATGCCTGCCTCGGCACCTCGTAGTATGTCGTTATTTCTTTGCAGCTGCCGCACGCTTTTTGAAGCGGTCTACACGTCCTGCGGTGTCGATCACCTTTTCGTTTCCAGTATAGAACGGGTGTGATGCACTTGAGATTTCGACGCGGTACGCATCGTACTCTGTGCCCTTGTAGGTCGCCTTTTCAGAAGTTTTGACAGTAGAGCCGATCAAAAACTGAGTATCAGAAGAGTTGTCGATAAAGACGACAGGTCGGAAGTTGGTTGGGTGGATATCCTTTTTCATAGGGGCTCAGTATAGCACAGGCGTATTGAAAATCAATACTCTGTATTATCGCCTAGAAACACCATACTGTACGAGATAGTCAATATCTGCCTGAATCGCTCGAGTATGTGCCATAACAGAGTTACCGTACCCCGCAACAGCAGCACTTGTTGAGCATGCGCGTCCAGAGTAGTAGCGACATGCTGCGGTTCGCTCATTGGCCTCCCCTCCTACTGCGCCATTTGCCTTGTGCAGCATACCAGACGCCATGATCGCATCTCGAGCAATCCATGGGTTTGATGTCGCCTTTCCAAGAGCTGCTGCAACTTTTCCTTGATACATTTCCCAGGTTGAAGGAATAAATTGTGACGGCCCCATCGCGCCTCCCCATCCGAGGTTTCCAATACGGCAAGAAATAGGTGTAGTTTCTGGGTTAAGTCCGAGCGCTTTGGTGATACGCAAAAACGGTGGGATATCTCGAGTAGGATGCATCATAGCTGTATAACTCTTGGATGGTGGGTCCCCCGCTCTGTTACAAGTACCGACATTAGCACCAAGGTTGGACTCTTGCTTGAGAGTACCGAGAATAAACGCAGCTCGTACCCCCGTTGCAGCTTCTGCCTCTTTGGCATATGCATATGCTTCTTTAAATGGAATAGCTTTGGTCGCACCTCCCGCAAAACTAAAAAGTTTACTTTCGATCGCAGAAACTTTCTTTTGCTGTTCTGCTACTGTTGCTGCTACTCGTTGCTCTTCAGTCTTACTCGTATCAAGAAGCACCTTTGCTTCTTTTTGAGATGCAGTGAGTTTACTCTTTTCACTTTCAAGTGCATTTTTTGCGTCTTTTGCTTGCTCTTGCTTATCGAGAAGTTGAGTTTTTTGTTCTTCGGTAGCTGAACGAATCCGCTTGATTTTATCGAGTGATGCGTAGAGTGACTTTTTGACCGCCATAAAGTCATCGAGATCTTGATAGAAATCAGTTACGGACTGAGCTGAAAGTACGACATATGCGGCACCTTTTTGGTCAAGTTCGTTGGTACGCTTGACCAACTGCTCCATAGACTGTCGCTCCCGATCAAGTTCCCCTGAAAGACTTGTAATCGCCTTTTCTTTTTCACCAATCTGCTTTGAAAGTGTTCCGATCGACGTGATCTGGTTCTTGATCTTGGTTTGTGTACTGTTTATCTGTGAGATGATTTTGTTGACGTTGGACTGGAGCGCGCCACTTTTTGACTTTTGTGCAGCAAGCTGTGTTTGAAGTTCTTTGAGACGAGCAGTTTCTACTGCATAGTCACGACATGCTTGTGCAATATCTTCTGATGTAGGATTGAGACATACTGCCGGTTGTGTATCTGCAGCTTCAGTGGGTACAAGCCATAACGCTGAAACCCCGATCGAAACAACAACAAGTACTGCAATAAAAAACTTTTTTACCATATATGAAATAAGACTCTCAGTATACCAAGAGTCTTACATCGCGATCTATTGATTTGCTATTGAATCTATTGCGTACTTATTCAGCAGCAGGTTCAGCGTCTTCGTCTTTCTTGCCTTTTTCTACTACTTCGATAGCGCTAAGATCCATTGGAGCTGATTCTTTTTCTTCTTGGAATGCCGCAACGAGTGCAACCACTTCTTCACCATCAGTCACCATAGTCACACCCTTAGGAAGTACAATGTCTTTAACATTGATCTGCATATCAACAGATGCAAGTGAGGTCACGTCGACCTCAAACGCATGTGGTAGGTCTGCAGGAAGTGCGCGTACTTGTACTTCGTGAAGCACCTTCACAAGTGTGCCGAGTCCACCCTTTTCTGCTTCTGCGAGTCCTGTGAACTCGATCGGTACCGCAACCTCAATCTCTTTCTTCATGTCGATAACGAGAAAGTCTACGTGTGTTGGCACGTTCATGATCGGGTCAAGCTGCATGTCGTGGATCAATGTGGTCACCTTTTCACCAGCAACATCAAGTGTCACTGCAGTAGTCTCACCTGCCTGTTTCCATACTTTTGCAAAATCTTTGGAAGATATAGCGATCGATACCGCGTCTTTGCCCATGCCGTAGTACACAGCGGGGATCTGGTCAGCAGCACGGAGTGTCGCAGGGGTCTCGGTGCCTCGTTTGGTTGCAGTTAATGTAATCATAGTGGGGATACTATACACAATAAGGCCGGTTTTGTAAAATGAGAAATACTTGACACTATACTCATATTGTTATATTATGATAAAAATTTTAAAATGAAAATAAGTAAAAATACTCAAGCCTACATTGTTGCTTTTCTTACCCTATTATTTGCAAGCGGTTATGCATCTCTCTTCTACCATGATCAGATGCCTGAATTATTAAAGATTGACTTAAAACCTTACCATGAAAATAACCGGTTATTGGCCGACTCAATTACACAAAAAGAGAAAAGGTTGGGAGAAGTTAAAAAACTCCACAAAGCTGCTGAATGTTTAGGTGAAAGTACGAATGGTATTGACATTGAATCAAAAGAGATTGAACAGGTAATCATCCGCTTGGATAGGAAAATCAAATCAAATAATCGATATATCGATTCACTGACAATTCGTCGAAACAAGTATCCTTGGATAGGATGGCTAGTACCGTAAATTATTTTAAAATTAAAAGCACCACATCTGTGGAGCTTTTTTATTTCTTCGTCACCTCTCCGTAGTCCCCTTTCGACAGATACTTCGCGATATCGTCTTTGGCCACGCCCACTTTTTTATGAGGGTTGAAGATATACATAGGGTCAAAGATTTCTTTGGTTTCTTGGAAGAGGTTGGTGACGATGGAGCCGTACTGTTTCTCGAGGTATGGTGAGCGAATAATGCCGTCGTTGTGCTCTGCTGTGATAGAACCCTTGAACTCAAGTACAAGATCGTACACTTCATCAGAGAGCGTCAGGATAATCTCTCGCGTCTTGGGATCCTTGAGATCCATGAGTGGGATAATGTGAAAGTTGCCATCTCCAGGATGTCCTGCGATCGTGTATGTGAGATCGTATTTTTTCAATATCGTATCGAGTTTGGGCAAGAACTCTGGCAAATACTCAGGCTTGACCACAAAGTCATCGATAAACGGTGCAGTGTGCTTGCCTTTGACATGCTTGCGCAGGAGGTTGAAGCTCTCGTGACGCACATCCCAGTATTTGCCTTCTTCGGCTTCACTTTGGGTGACGTGAGTAAGTACACGAAACTGATCTTTGAGTACACGCGAGAGTGATGTTGCCTTTTGTTGGATGACTTCATGATCATCTCCGGCAAACTCGATGAGTAAGATCATTTTAGGAATACCGCCTGCAAGCGTCATAAAGAACTCAGGGATAAATGAGAACATAAACTTGATCATGCCCCAGAGCTTCTTTTTCTTGAGGAAGTCTCCAAAGAACTTCACCGCTACTTTGAGTGTGTTGTCATCGTAGCTTTCGATACTTTCGGGATGCTGCGTGAGCGCCACGTTTACGATCCGCCCGATATCTTTCATGTCTTTGAGAAAGACAACACACAGTGTAGAGAACTTCTTGACCGGTACGAGCTTGAACGTGATCTCTGTGACGATGCCGAGCGTACCTTGTGAACCGACGATAAGTCTGCAGAGGTCAAATGTTTCTGTTGTAGGATCCCAGACGTTCCAGAGGTAGTATCCGGCAGAGTTTTTAGATACATCAGGCTTTGCACCGGTGATCGTCTTGATATTGTCAGTTATGAGCTTGTACAAACGTCTGTACATATCTGCTTCAAATCCGACTTCCCCCACCTTGGTCATGAGCTCTTTGCGCGTCATCGGTCGTACGGTGTACTCATAGCCGTCGGTGAACACGACCTTGAGCTCCTTGATGTAGTTTTCTACCTTTCCATAATAAATAGACTTCTCTCCGCCTGAGTTGTTGGCAACCATACCACCAACCGCACACAGATCGCGCGATGCAGTATATGCAGGCATGATGAGGCCTGCTTTTTTCGTTTCAGTATCAAAATCTCGATAGTACGTACCTGGCAACACTCTCGCCCACTGCTCGACAGCGTTGACCTCCAGTGTCCCTGTCATGTAGCGAGTCGTATCGATAATGATACTCTCGCCAAGTGCGCCCCCACTCATACAGGTACCTGCAGCACGCATTGTGATCGACAGTGTTGGATCATTCTTTTTCTCAGTTGCAACGTATTTCACCACAGCTGCAATGTCAGCACTGTCTTTGGGGAAAACCACCACCTGTGGTCGCATTTCAAACAGTGACGCATCACGCGATGCCTTGTCGAGTGCTAGTTCACTTGTATCGACATCTCCTTTGATTATGTTTTTGATATCGTCTGCAATCATGGTTAGATCATTCGGTTAAACTTCTTGAGCTTCTCGGTCACAACAGCTTCCATTGCGAGAGATGCATTGGTGCCGTACTTGTATGGAGCAATGTCTTCGGGGTTGTTCTCCATGTACGACTTGAGTGCGCTTGTATATGCACGACGTATCTCAGTGTTGACGTGAACGATTGCGATACCCGCTTCGATCGCCGCATCAAAGTCTGCATCTTCTCCACTTCCTCCATGAAGCACGAGTGGTGTCACAGGGAGTGCAGCAGTAATCTGCTTGATACAGTCAATATCAAGTCGTGGTTTGTTGCCCACTTTCAACATACCGTGGAAGTTACCCACTGCAGGCGCGAGCATGTCGGCACCTGTCTCTGCTATGAACTTCTGTGCTTCAGCCGCACTCGTAGTCACAGCGACTCCTTCGGGGATAGCATCGCGCATTTTGGAACCTTCACCGATATACCCGAGCTCGATCTCTACAACAATATCGCGACCAGTTGCAGCGGTCACAGATCGTGCGTACTCGACACACTGTTTGGATACTTGAACATTTTCTTCGTAGCTATGCGCTGCGCCATCATAGATCACGCTATCAAAGCCTGCATCGATCGCATCCTTCACAGTCGCAAATGAGTAATGATGATCAGCATTGAGATAGATATCGATCCCCCAGTGTTCACGGATCGTTTGTACCAATGCGACTGCTTGGTGTGTCCCGACTGCTTCTTGCTCACCTTCTGAGAGTCCGACGATCACCGGTACACCCAAGGTCTTGGCAGCACGAGCGATGGCATAGAGACCTTCGAGGTTGGAGAAGTTGAAATGACCAATAGCGACCTTTTTCGCTCGAGCTTCAGCAACGCACTGACGGAGGGATTTCATAGGTGAAGTGTAGCATAAAAAAATGGATAAATATTTATCCATTTTTTACATAATCCTACAAAGTTCCACCATATGTTTTATATTTTCTTGACAACCCAAAGGCGCAAATTATCACAAAAACAAAACCAATGATACATACTAACGAAAGATCATTAACTATTTGATCTAAGGGTTTATTTTTATTGTCATAAATGGTCTTAAAAAAAATAGTTATACATACAATTACTACAGTGTAGGAGAAGATAATTAATTTATTCATATCCAAAGATTTCAATAACTTTAAACTATTATTAGATAATATGTCAATAGTATCAAACACTCCTTATTTCCTCTATAATTGACCCATGGATACCCAAATAGACTTCCTCGCCATTGGCGACATTGTGACCGATGCATTTATTCGCATCAAAGATGCTGAAGCAACCTGCGACCTCGACAAACACAACTGCAAACTCTGCGTTCGCTTCGGCGACAAAGTCCCCTACGAGTCTATGACCGAGCTTCGCGCGGTGGGCAACTCCGCCAACGCCGCTGTCGCAGCTGCACGACTCGGGGTGAAAAGCGCACTCCTGACTCATCTGGGCAAGGATCTCAATGGAGAAAACTGTATCGCCGAGCTCAAGAAAAACAACGTCGACACGCACTTCGTCTACGCCCACGAAGGCATGAAGACCAACTACCACTACGTACTATGGTACGACGTCGAACGCACGATCCTCATCAAGCATGAGTCCTACCCGCTCGTTTTCCCAAGTATCCCAGTCGCACCTAAAATGCTCTATCTCTCTTCTCTCGGAGATCACACAGAGAAATACCATCAAGACATCGCAGACTACATCAAGGCACACCCGGATATGAAGGTGGTGTTCCAACCAGGAACGTTTCAGATCAAGCTCGGTGCCGAGACACTCAAGGATATTTATGCAAACACCTACGCATTCTTTTGCAACCTCGAAGAAGCAAAACGAATCCTCAACACTGACGAACACGAAATCCCAATGCTGATCAAGGCACTGCACAAGCTCGGCCCCAAGCTCGTATTTATCACCGATGGTATCAATGGTGCGTATGCATCAGACGGTGTAGAGGCATGGTTTATGCCAGTGTATCCACATGATCCCTACGAGCGCACGGGTGCAGGTGATGCATTTGCATCGACCGTGTCAGTTGCACTGCTCAAAGGCAAGTCACTTGCAGAAGCGCTATCATGGGGGCCGGTGAACTCGATGTCAGTCGTGCAGTACGTCGGTGCACAAGAAGGTCTCCTTTCCGAAGAAAAGATTGCAAAATATTTATCAGAAGCACCAGTGAGCTACGCTGCGCAGCCACTTTTTTAATTAGTATATTATGAGCATATTTGAAAATTTCGAAAATTATTTTAACAACAAAGATGTTAAAAGTGAGAGCGCTCAAGAAGAAATGAATGATCTATTGAAAAATAAACAAGTGCACACAGAAGCTCGACATGCTATCTATCAAGAATTTGAAACTCTCCAAACAAATATAGATAGATTAAATAGTGAGATTGATGAACTTATTCCGCAACAAAATAAGGCTGGGGTTTCTGTAGCTATTGCTCAAAAACATGGAGAGCTTAGTATATATGAAGACAGGTTAGAAGATTTTATAAAAAAATATCCCAAGATGACAGAAATGGAATATTCTATGATAGACACTATACGTCAAAAACTAGATGAGAAAAAGAAAATTCTCGCAAGTCTACAAAATAACGAAATTGAAAGTGTGAATTCAATAGCTCGCAGGAACTAGCCCTTTCTCTCTATCACTTTCATCACTGCAGCAGTGATCGCATCGCGCCCCATGCCGTAGTGTTCGATGAGCTGGTTTGGTGTACCCGACTGACCAAACTGATCTTTAACTCCGACAAACTCCATGGGTACTGGGTATGTCTGTACAAGCACTTCTGCAACAGCGCTTCCTAGTCCTCCTGCGATCTGATGTTCTTCTACTGTAACGATGCATTTGGTCTCTCGCGCACAAGTCAGAAGCAGATCTTTGTCGATTGGTTTGATCGTGTGAATGTTTACCACAATCACTTTGATATGTTTTGCTTCGAGGTCTTTTGCAACCTTGAGCGCAGTGGCGACAAGTGCTCCTGTGGCAACGATCGTCACATGTGCAATACCTTCTGGACGAAATAGTACTTGCCCTTTCCCTATTTCAAATGGAGTTTCTTCTGTAGTAATCACAGGAGTTTTCTCACGAGCAAGACGCAAGTATGCAATACAAGGTTTGTTAGATAGCGCGAGAGTTGCCCGCTTTGCCTGGATAGCGTCGCATGGAGAGATGACCGTCATCCGAGGGATCACGCGCATGAGCGCAATGTCTTCGACCGCTTGGTGTGTGCCACCGTCTGGACCCACAGAGATACCAGCATGGGAGCCAACCACGACTGCTGGGCGGTCGTTGTACGCGATCGTGGTGCGG
Source organism: uncultured Candidatus Saccharibacteria bacterium (assembly GCA_964432275.1). Classification (GTDB taxonomy): domain Bacteria; phylum Patescibacteriota; class Minisyncoccia; order Phycocordibacterales; family UBA9973; genus UBA4124. Next base: position 44,003 of record CAYSMH010000002.1, read on the forward strand.
ATCTGTTCCCAGTTGCGTCCGGGGCTAAACATGGCGTACGAAGAAAAGAATGGATATTTACCCATCGCTGCCATACCACTTGCGACTGTTGCCAAGTTTTGCTCCGCAACACCGATCTCCACAAACCGCTCTGGGAACTTATTTTTAAACAAGTGCATCTGCGTACTCTCTGTCAGATCGGCACATAGTGCAACAATGTTTTTATGTGTATCTCCAGCTATCGCCAACCCTTCGCCAAAACCTTTGCGAATAGGAACTTGCTCGACATCGTCGGCAAATACTTTGGGGTTGAGTTTGAGGTCAGGGTTGAGCACGATTATCGTCTCGATTTTGCTTCTAATTTGGAAACACGAACTGTAAGTGCGTCAAACTTTTGATTGGAAGGAAACTTATCATGGAGAGCAAGGATATCAGATCGAAGCTTTTGCTGACCTTCTTCGAGATTTTGTAGTCGATGTTCAACAGTACTAAATCGGGTATCCATCGTATCTTGTAATGAAGAAAAACCTGTCGCCATAGCGCGCGCCAAATTATCAATTTTGTCTTCGAGAGACTTTGGTTTTTTTGTGCCAAATTCTTTTATCATACATCTAGTATATACCCCTACACTTCAGAAACAAGAACAAATCGTGGTACAGTGCCGCCTTCCCACTCCACATCATTAAAAAATAAATTCATCGGGCGAATATAGATCTTGCCACTATGCATCTGTTCGTACACAACCATATCTTCTCCTGTTTCAGAATGCTTTCCCAAAATAATGATCTTATAATCATTTCCCTTATAGTGCTTCCAAATTTGTCCGGGTTTGAGTTCCATTACTATGTTCTAATCTTTAGTATAGATCTTATTGATATAAATATAATACCGATATAATAAGGTACTAAAGTTATAGCCCCGAGTAACCAGATAACCCCTGATTTAAAATCAGGCAAATTTATATTTTTTATAAACACAGGAAGAAAGTAAATAGTAACCATTAGAGTCCAGAAAATAATTCTAGATGAGGGCTTATGCGAAGTATACTTTCGGTCAATCACCGTGAGTAGGAAAAATATTACAACTATATAGACTAATAAAATCATAATTTATTTATGCTCGCTCTTAATCTTGCCTCCCAATGTACGCAGCTCATCTAGTGCCATGGTTGCTTCTTCTTTGTTGGGAGCTTTGCCATGCCATTCAAACTTTCGTTCAAACTCACGGACGCCGCGACCTGGGATCGTGCGCGCAATGATGACTGATGGCTTTTCGAACACTGCTTTTGCTTTGTTCACCGCATTGATCACCGCCTCGATGTTGTTGCCATCTATTTCTTGGACATGCCAGTTGAACGCTTCCCATTTCTCGGTGAGACTGTCGAGCGGCATGATGTCTTCGGTATAGCCGTCAATCTGTATGTTGTTGCGATCCACTATTGCGATCACGTTGCGTAGCTTTTCTTTGCCAGCAAGCATGATAGCCTCCCAGTTGTTGCCTTCGTTGAGTTCACCGTCTCCGAGTAAGCAATAAAAATATTTGGACGATGTAACCCCAAAGTCCATGCGATCTGCAATCGCCATGCCCACAGCCTGCGAAAGTCCTGAGCCAAGCGGACCGCTCGAGTTTTCAAGCATCGGCAAGTATTCGCGATGCGGATGCCCTTGCAAGCGCGAACCAAACTTGCGCAGTGTTTGCAATTCTTCTAGTGGGAAATACCCTGCATGCGCCATAGTCGCATAGAGCACTGGGTTGATATGGCCATTTGAGAGTACTAATCTGTCGCGATCTGCCCATGCTGGATCTTCGGGTTTGTGTCGCATGATATCAAAGTACAGTGCAGTGAACACATCGGCCATACCGAGTGGTCCCGCAGTGTGTCCACTTCCCGCTTCAAGCAACATCGAGATGATTGATTGTCGTATCTCGTTTGCCTTGATCTCTAATTCTCTAATGGTGAAGTCGCCTGATGACATATAGATTTGAACTTCTGTATTGTACCGTGCAAATCATTTGATTGAAAGATAGCAGAGCCCACAACAAGCATGTCGGCACCTGCTTGGACCAATGTCGCAGCGTTATCAAGTGATACCGCACCATCAACTGCAATATGTTTATCTGGGAAAAGTTGTCGCGCCTTTTTCACTTGCTCAATAACGCGCGGATCAAATGCTTGCTGCTGGAAGCCGACGTTTTGTATTCCCATACACTGCACGGTATTGATATATTCACTATAGGGTTGTACCAAGGCAAGATCAGTATCAACACCAACCGCTATTCCAAACGATACAGTAGAGCGCACAATCTCTGGCAAGTGTTGAAAATACGCAAGCATCTTTTCTGTATCGAGTCCTTCTGCATGGAAAATGATCTTGGATGGACCAAGCGCGATAAACGTATCGATATGTGTGAGCGGGTCCTTGATCATGAGATCAAATTCGTAATCAATTTCTTCCCAATGCGGCAAGCCTTCTTCTTGGGTGAGAAATGCTTCGAGTACGTCTTCGTTTTTGTTGTTGAACCACCAGGTGCGGTTGGTTGCAAAGTGTCCATCCACAAAGTCGACCTGTACGGTGTGCACGGCACCATATATTTTCTCGACACCATCTTTGATGTCGTAGTAGCGCATGGGTAGTATAGCGGGGATTATTTTCATATTAAAACTTGCTTATTCTCCGCACATGTCGCTCTTCATTGGTAAATGCTGTCGCAAGCCATAGAGTGACTGCTTGTATAGATTCTTGGGGTGTTATAAACCGCGCACTGAGTGAGAGCATGTTGGCACCGTTATGCTCACGCGAGAGTGTGAGTATCTCTGTCGGACCTCCATAGTACACTGCACAACGTACACCAGATACACGGTTGGCACACATTGCCTCACCTTGACCTGAACCACCAAACACTATACCCATACTCTCTATATCACTAGCCACGGCTTGCGCGCACGGCAACACATAGTCTGGATAATCATCCCCTTCGACAAGCTCATTTGCACCATGATCCACGACTTCCACACCTTCTTGCGCAAGCAAGAATTCTTTTACCGCTTCTTTGTGTGCATATCCTGCGTGATCGGTAGCGAGATGAATGATCATATTATCGGATAGGTACAGTCACGCGCAACTCTACTGTCTCGTTTGCAAATGTCTGGTCGATACCAAACTGTTTCAGATCAAGAGTAAATGTCGCTGCAAGCTCGTTTGCACTACGAGTCACCGGGAATGAAACTGCCTTGGTCACACCGTGGATCGTGAAGTTGCCCGAGAGAAATGCTGCCTCACAGATATCTGCAGGACCACATGAGGAGAGGTCTGCCATTGTGTTGTCCTTGGTCACAACAAATGTTGCAGTTGGATACTTTGCGGTATCAAAGAAGTCATCTGTTTTCAAATGCTCAGTCACTTTTTCAGTATCAGTCGAGAGGCTGTTTACATTGACCACTATCTTGCCGCTGATTGCACCCTTGGCATCTAGCGCAAGGCTGGAGTTCACTACAGCAAATGATCCGACATGTTTCTTGCCAGGACCAAAGCCGGTGAACCCGACAGTAACCTTGCTGTTGTCGACTTGCTTGCCTGCACTACTGACAGGAGTCGTAGGTGTAGGTGTTGTACTATCCCCTGTTGCAGGTGTTTCCTCAGTAATAGTAGCTGCTGGGGTTGCAGCGTCAGGCTGTGTCTGGATCTTTTGCCATCCGAAATAGCCGAGTACTGCGATAATAACGATAAGTAAAAATGTTTTCATAAAAATAGTATACCTTATTTAGTAATAGTCTTCCCTGTCTTAATCACATGATCAACGAGCGTATACGTATATATCATTTCGTTATCATACCATGTTACTGGTATGACCCTTTTAGTATAATTTTCTGATCAAATCCTCCTCGTTCTTCCTTTTTCTTCAATCGAATCGCTTCGACACCTGAGTATTCAGGAAGTTGTTTAAGGGCTTCAATCACTTCTACAATATCTGCCAATTCTTCCAAATCACCAGCTTCAGCAAATTCCTTAATTTCTTCACCAAGTTTTTTTATGAGCTCAGTTTTATATTCCTCTGGAGAAGCAAGTCGCTTTTCGTAAGAAATATTCTTTGCATCTAGAATTTCTGGAATTTTATCTCTGACTAATTTGTTGTAGTTTTCCATAAAATTATTTTATCGTCTTCCCTGTCTTAATCACATGATCTACCAACGTATACGTATACCCCATTTCATTGTCGTACCACCCCATGACTTTCACGAGGTTGCCGCCGACGACGCGAGTCATTTCGAGATCAGCGATCGATGCATGTGAGTTACCGAGAATATCGCTCGAGACGAGTGGTTCATTGGTCACTGCAAATATCCCTTTCCAACGGTCAGTCATTGACGCCTTGGTCAGTATGTCGTTGACCTCTGCTGCAGTCGTATCCTTTTTAGAAATAAATGTCACGTCGACAATCGAGCCCGCAGGTACTGGTACTCGGATAGAAATACCATCGAACTTGTCAGTGAGCTCAGGGTACGCCTTGGTCACTGCGATCGCAGCTCCGGTAGATGACGGCACGATGTTTTGTGCAGCGGCGCGGCCTTCACGCAAGTCTTTCTTGCTTGGGCCATCGACGAGTGACTGTGATGCAGTGTAGCCGTGGACTGTGTTGAGGATCGCCTTTTCGATACCAAGTGCGTCGTGGAGGATACCGATCAGTGGAGATGCAGCGTTGGTGGTACAGGATGCATTACTCGTGATATCGCAGGTACCAAATTTCTCTTCGTTGACACCGAGCAGTATCGTCTCACCTGGAAATGACCCGTCACCTTTGCTTGGTGCAGAGATCACGACCTTTTTTGCACCTTGGTCGAGATGGAACTTCGCCTTTTCGTATGCAGTAAAGAGACCGGTGGATTCGACGACGACATCAATACCGAGCTCGCGCCATGGCAACTTGGTTGTGTCTTTTTCAGAGATGAACTTCACGGTCTTGCCATCGATCACCAGATCGGTGCCACTGACTTCTACCTTGTGTCCCCACTTCCTATACACTGTGTCGTATCGCAAGAGATATGCGAGACTTTCGATCGAACCGAGGTCGTTGACCGCGACGATCTCGATCTCGGGGCGCTCCCATGCGATCTTGAGAAATGCTCGACCAATGCGTCCGAAACCGTTGATAGCTACCTTGATTGTTTTATCCATAGCTAGAGTATACCAGAAATAAAAAGAGCGCTTCTTTAGAAAAAGATGCGCTCCTTACCCAGTGTGCTGCCAAAAACGGCATTAGAGCTATTAAATCATTTCTTTGAGTATTTGCAAGGTGAGCGCTGGGTTTGCTGCACCTTTGGTTGCTTTCATCACCTGCCCTACCAGACCTTGGAGCGCGGCTTCCTTTCCAGACTTATAGTCTGCAACTATTTTTTCGTTGTCTTTGATGACTTGTTCGATGATAGGTTTCAGGTCGTCCGCGTTGTTTTGCTGAAGAAGGCCTTTATCTTCTGCGATTTTTCTTGGTGATGTTTGTCTATCTGCAGGAAGTCTAGATTCTTCAGAAAGAATAACCATGATATCTTTTGCACCACGAGAAGAGATCTCGTTTTTTGCAATCAAGTTAATGAGTTCTGCAAAATGCTTTTCATCTGGATAAAATAGCATCTGATCTTTTTTCATAAGAGATAAATAATCAGTAAGCATGTAGTTTGCAAGCAATTGAGCTGAAGACTTGTCTTCCAAAAGTGATGCTGCTTTTTTAAAATAATCCCCACCAGCCTCATCCACCACAAACTGTTCAGCATCTTCAGATTTTATACTGTAATCTTTTGCAAATATTTCTCGCTTCTCCCATGGCAACTCTGGCAAATCTTTTTTCATTACATCGAGATCAAATGCGCTATGCAGCTGCATTTTTGGCAGATCTGGGTCTGGGAAGTAGCGATAGTCATTTGCATTTTCTTTGGAGCGCTGACTAAAGGTGGTTTGTTTGTTCTCGTCCCATCCGCGCGTCTCTTGGACGATCTCATCTTGTCGTCCTGCTTCGTAGAGCGCCTGCATGCGTGCGAGCTCATACTCGATCGCTTTTTCTACTGACTTAAATGAGTTGAGATTTTTTACTTCTACTTTCGTTCCAAACTTCTCAGGATCATCGCTCAGTGAGATATTGGGCTCGACACGCATCTCACCCTTTTCAAGGTTGGCTTCGGACACACCAAGCGTACGCAGCAGTAGCTGCAACTCTTTTGCAAAATCTGCAGCATCCTTTGCAGAGTGAATGACTGGCTCAGTGACAAGCTCCATCAGTGGCACCCCTGCGCGGTTGTAGTCGACAAGTGTGAAGTCTCCTCTATCATGTTTGGACAGTCCAGTGTCTTCTTCGAGGTGTACACGAGTAATTTTGAAACCATTGAGCGCTCCACCTGAAACGATCGGGTACTTGTATTGAGAGATCTGATAGCCTTTGGGAATATCAGGATAAAAGTAGTTTTTGCGGTCAAACTCTGAGAAGTCTGCAATCGTAGAGCCGAGTGCAAGCCCAACCTGGATCACCTTTTTGATCGCGTCATTGTTTGCCACAGGTAGGGTACCCGGGTGTGCCATACATATAGGACAAATATTTACATTTGGTCGAGTCTCATCGGGGTCGTTTTTGCACCCGCAAAACATCTTGCTCTGGGTTGCAAGCTCAGCGTGTATTTCCAAGCCAATAACGGGATAGTACGTCTTCATAAGGCCTCAGTATAGCATATGCTGTAAAGGACTTGACTTTTTATAGAATATAGGTAGTATAAAGAAAAATTAAATTTCATTCTTTAAAACTACATTTATGGCAGCAACACTTTTCAAAATCACCGACGAAGCAAAACGGGAAATGCAAAAACCAAACCATGCACTTTCCTCTCTAAATGGTAAGAGCAAAGAAGCCGAGCAGTACATCGTACCTAAAAAGTTTTCTAATGCTATTGAAATTGAAACAGCATTGAGAGATTATTCTGGAAACGCAGTAGGTGCAATGGCATTCAACAACGAAAACAATTACCTGGGTGAGGCTCCACTGATCAAGAGTGAGCTCATGCCCCACATGACACCAAAAGCATCTTTTGATTTCTTGAAAGCAAAAGATGACGTTACGAAAAAAGAAATCATTGAAAAAGTGATTAGCTTTTTAACTGCCCTGGATTCTGCTGAATCCGAATCTGAAAAAACAAAACAATCTAAAGAATTGGCGGAAAAAGCAGTTAAATCTGCTCAAGAAATTTTGAGCAAAGTACGTAATGCTGATCCTGGTATTGAAAAAAAGGTTTTAGATGCAATCAAAAACCTCAATACTGAGATTAGTGCCGACCAACCCAGTTCCGCAAAACTGAAAAGCCTTACAGGTATCCTGGATACCATTGCTGGTGAACTCACTGACGACACGCAGATCACAGACGCTCGTGGAAAGGCTACAGAGTTCATCTTGTACACAGAAAAACAGCTGGAAGCAAGCGACCTCCCTCCTGGTACAAAAGAATTTTTTGTACCGAAGTTAGAAAACCTAAAAGAGCTGGCAAAAAGGAAAAACCCTTTTGCTATTGAAGCTGAGATTGAAAACCTAGGAAAAGAACTTCATCAAAAAACCTCAAAAGAGTTGTTGACGAAAGATATTTGCCTGGATTTCATCATCGCTTCAATGGTGCGTATGATTGTACAAAGTTTATTCAAAATCACCGATCAGACGACCTTTACCGGGGTAATGCAGGGACTTCTTAGTAAACACATTAAGCCACAACACACTCAATACATAGCAGGGTTGGGTCGGGTGGCAAAAAGTAGCACCAAAAAAGAAGAAGTGTACGCGGACATTTGTTTGCACACATTTCGTCTTATTGTTGACGAATTACTAAAAGTACTCAACGGGAACAAGGATTTATCTATTACACTCGAGATACCGCATGAGGTACCGTTTAATGTGGTAGACAAAATCTTCAGCGATCTTCAGATTGTTATTCTTGAATTAAAACCTGACCAGATCGATTCGGATACCCACAGGTACACGGCATCTGTGAAATTACTCGATGAAACACGCACTTTCATCGCTAAAGATTTCACAGACCATGCGAACCTGGCTAAGTCACAAATAGATATCCTAATCAATGGGCCAGCATTTGAAAAAGCATTAAAATCAATTCCTCAGTATGTCTCAAATATTTTCATGGAATCTATAGAGCCTGCCGAGAAAAAAGAAGCTGTATCATAAGTGTACAACCTACACTTCCAAAACCGTCTTTATCTAAGGACGGTTTTTTATTCCCCTATTGACGAAAACCATAAAAAAAGTATAGTAAAAGAAAGTACAGCCCATTCTTTCACCTTTTAACCCCTCCTAGTTTTTATGGCTAAAAAATCGTCACCAAAACCGATTAAAAAGTATGGCCCTTTGTGCCAGGAATTAGTCCTGAGCGCACTCGAGTCAAAGTTTAGAAGAATGTTTTCTGAAGAAACCGTTGTACAACAATCGAAACAATCGTTTACAAAAAGGAGAACTGATTTCAACTATGACATGAGTCGCCTGCCAAATGTGCGCCTTGGAATTCATTAATTACAATGATTTTTAGCTCTTAAAATCTACCCCGGTGTTGCCGGGGTTTATTTATTTTTGGAGAAACTTCACGAGTTCATCTTTGAAACCTTTTACTACTCCTTCATCAAACAGTGTCACGGTATACACCTTTTTACCCAATGCTTCAAACTTCTGCTTCATCGCGGTGATCGTTGCCTCATCTACGACGTCTGTTTTTGTAAGCAAAATAATTTCTTCTTTTTCATCGAGCCCATTGCCATACTTGGCAAGCTCTGCGCGAATAGTCTCATAACTTTTCATCATGTTCATCCCGTTTTCAAATGAGATCAGGTGTAGGAGTACCTTGGTACGAGAAATGTGTCGGAGGAACTTGTGCCCCAAACCTTTGCCTTCACTTGCGCCCTCGATGATACCAGGGATGTCTGCGATGATGTACCCGTACAAATCTCCGAGGTTGGGGTCAAGTGTCGTAAATGCATAGTCACCTACTTTGGCTTGTGCGTTGGTCAGCGCGTTCAGTAGTGAGCTCTTGCCTGCGTTGGGGAAACCTACGAGTCCGACATCTGCAATAAGCGATACTTCAATATGCAGCTGCGCTGCTTCACCTGGTTTGCCAAGTGTTGATTCAGTCGGTGTCTGGTTCGTAGAAGCCTTGAAGTGTTCATTGCCGTAGCCACCTGCTCCACCATGCAGTATTTCTATCTCTTCTTTTTCTTTTGTAAGGTCGTACTTGATACCAGTATCGATATTGGTTATTGTGGAACCGATTGGAAACTCGAGGTACAGATCTGCACCGTTGCCACCCTTGAGCGAGCGACTACCCCCTTCTTGACCATCCTCTGCGGCGTACTCTTTCTTGCCTTTGTACAGATCAAGCACACGCAAACTGCGCACTGCACGGATATAGACGTTGCCACCTCGGCCGCCATCACCACCAGCAGGTCCACCCTTGGGGATGAACTTCTCCTGTCTCCAGCGTACGACACCGTCGCCTCCTTTACCTGCAGCTGCATGAATTGTGATTTCGTCGAGAAATGCCATAGACCTATGTTATAGCAGCTTTTTGTGCAAGCGCATAGGCACCATCTTTAGTGCGCGCAACAGCAATGAACCCCCCGTCGTGACAAAAGACCGCATCAGTGACTCCTGATACTTGGGCAAACTCTTGATCTCGAAGACCTCGCCAACTTTCGGGAAATGCTTTGCGGGGAGCAAATTCAACTGGATTGATACGGGTTGTTTTTGCGCTCCATTTTCCATCGCTTCGTTCATAGATAACAAAAAGAGGTTCTGGGTGTCGAGCCATTGCTTCATACCATCCTGGATACTCTGTACCTATCTCAATAATCTGCTTGTTTGGAGCGCGATCATATGCATCTTCGAGAAGCTGTTCTGCATTTTTAAATGCAACTGCATGGTTTACAAGTCGTACAATCACAGTGCGTGCAAATGCAACTGCTTCTAGAAATGCATTGAACAACGATTTCTTTTCTTGCCACGTGGGACGAAATGCAATAATCGTATCGATAATCGAATACGTGTAGACACCGTTGTCAGCGACTTTATCTACCACTCCAGTATCTGCACCATCGATACCTTGTACGAGTTGCTCATCGATGAATGCCGCGTTTTCCACGCTCCCCGCAACCATGTGTCCATATTCTTTCCATACAAGCCCAAACGACGCGTACGGTATGCCATTTTCTCGTGCACCTGCACCACCCTTTTGGTGATGATCAAACCTGCCAGCAGCAGGATCATATACACCGCCAACATCAAAGACGATGTTACCTCGAGCGATATCTCGCTCATCACGCGAACGAACAATTTCTATATCATGATCAGCAAATATCAACGAAAGAGTTGCGTACGCAAAAACATCGTCGGTGTGAAATGTACCGTCATGAGTTACTACTGTCAGCTTCTTCATATAGGTGTACTAATCGTTGACGAAATGACTAACGATCCAGTTGATCACCGAGATCACAAGTGCGCCGACTACCGCTGCGGTGAACGATACAACCGTGAAGCCTGAAATGATCTGTGCGACGAACCAGAAAAATACCCCATTGAGTACGATAGAGAAAAGTCCAAGCGTGAGAATATTGATCGGGAGCGTGAGTATAGTCACGATCGGCTTGATCACCATGTTGATAAAGACGAGACACGCTGAAACGATGAGTGCAGTAACGATCGATTGTACTGCGACCCCATCGACAAAATATGGTAATGCAAATATAGCGAGCGTTGTTATAAACCAGCGAAGTAATATCATAGGGATAAGTATATTATAGAAATAGATCTTCGACTACTTTTTTCACCAGTACACCATCTGCATTACCCGCGCACTCTTTCATCACTGCACCCACAAGTATGCCGAGCTTGCTCGTATCGGTTACACCGAGCTCTGCTTTTTTCTTTTCGGCGATTGCCTTGATATCGGCCTCACTCATCTGTGCTGGCATGAACACTTCAAGAAGTGCGAGCTGCGCTCTGTCTGCATCTGCCAGATCAGTACGTCCTGCTGCGTCAAACTGAGCGATCGCATCTTTGCGTTGTTTGATTGTTTTCTTGATCACGGAGAGCGCGATGTCGTCAGAGACTTCGTCTTGTGGAGTTTTGCCCGCAGCAACTAGCTCGTTGGTAAATGCAGTGATCAGTCCGCGATAGGTATCAAGTGCGGTCTGGTCCTTATTTCTCATAGCGTCTTTGAGTTTTTCTCGGATGTCGGTGGAGATCATGTATCTATCATACCATATACATAATTGTTGTTGACAAAATACATTTTTAATGTAAATTACATAAAAATATAAAACTATGGTAAACAAGAAAAATTGGCTTGAAGGTTTTGTTTCCGATTACAAAGGAACTATTATTGAAGTACTTTCTAAAAACAATAACGGAAAAATCAGAGAAGTTGCTCGCAGAGCTCCGGGTGTACGGGCAATAGTTGTCACGAAAGACAACAAATTCATTATTACCCGTGAGTACCGCGAATATCTTGAAAAAGAAATTGACTATCGACTTCCAGGAGGAAAAGTTGTTGATACACTATCCGAATATCACGGACTACTCGCACGAAATCATCTCGCAAGCCATATTCGATATGCAGTCAATAAGGAGCTTGAAGAAGAAACTGGCATACGTGCAAAATCAGTAGAAAAATTTACTGTTTCAAATTCAGGTGGAACAATTGATTGGGATCTTCACTACTTTGAAATGAAAGATCTTTCATTTGGTGAATCTCGCCCAGAAGACGATGAGAAAATAGAAGTGCTCCAGCTCACCGTAAAAGAAACAGTCGACATTATAGTGCTAAAACAAATGTCTGAAGACCGTAGTAGGATAATACTGATGGATTATTTATTACAACATTATCCAATGGAAGTGACTGAACGTATCCAGGAACTAAACACAAATGATGCTTAATTTTTTACCGAACCTGCAGATTATATCTGCAGGTTCTTTTTTGTTATACTACCCCTATGAAAATCTACTTTTTCGACACCGAAACTACAGGCAACACCCACGACGATCGACTGTGTCAGCTCGCGGTCAAGGAGCACGGTGTGACGGAGCCATTGATCAATGAGCTGTTCAAGCCACCACTCTCTATCCCCTACGAAGCAAGTGCAGTCCATCACATCACCAACAAAATGGTTGCTGACAAACCGAGCTTCCGGGAGTCTCCACGCTACAACGAAATCAAAACACTCTTTGAATCCCCTGACACCATAGTCGTCGCACACAACGCATCGTTTGATGTGGGTATGCTGATTGCCGAAGACATACACCCAACCAACGTCATCTGTACGTACAAAACCGTACACTTTCTCGACGGACACGGGCAGTTCAAGCAACACAAGCTCCAGTACTTGCGCTACGCACTCGACATGGAGCTCGACGTCCCTGCACACGATGCATTTGCCGACGTACTCGTGCTTGAGCAACTCTTTGACTACCTCCTCGCTCGTCTCATAAAAGACGGCAAGACTGAACAAGAAGCGCTCGATGAAATGCTGCGTATCAGCAGCGAGCCGATGTTTATGCGAGAGCTCACCTTTGGCAAGCACAAAGGTATGCGCGTCGAAGACGTGGCACATGTCGATCCAGGGTATCTCTCATGGCTGTTGTCAGAGAAGCTCAAGAATCCAAGCGGCGAAGAAGACTGGATCTATACATTGAAAAAGTTTGTGAAGTAGTTTGACAAAACTCTAAAAATATGTAAAGTAGAATAAAACTATTTTACATATGAACAATGATACGATCATCGGATACTCCGGTATAACTTTTACAAAAAGTAAACTAACTTTCGAACAAGCATTGGATAAGTACGTAAATAAACGCCTCGAATTTGATGAATTTCTAATTTATCCAGAGCGTACTACGGTGGAACCACATCCCCCGTCTTGCACATATCATCTTTTAGATTTTAAAGCAGATAAGGGTATGCGTGGGGTGCATTTGGTGGTGGAAACATTTCCATTTATTCAAGAACAATCTGCAAAAGCCGTACACGTCGGCATGAGTAATCATTTTGAGATTAGCTTTGGCGACGGTTTTTGCACTCATACACCTCAAGAAATTGCGCAAGCGATACGATCTGTCGAAAAAAAGGTTATTACTCAAAATGAATTTGAAGCCCCCCTTTTCTCTGGTAGAAATGGGTACGAGTTTTTTTATTGGGGATTAATGTTCCAACTTGATCGTGTATTAAGAAAATAACACACAGTAGCTGCACCTGCCGGACTTCATCAGTCCGGCTTTTTTGCGCATGGTACAATCCTCGTATGCAAATCATATTGATCATTATTGGTATCGCTATCGGAGGCCTCGTCGTATACCTCCTCACGCGCAAACCTGCGGCACCTGCTGCCGACACCACCGGTTTCTCGCTACTCATGCAACAAGTCGCCGATCTCCAGAAGGTCGTTGATCACAAGCTCTCACAAAGTGAGCAGTCTATGCGCGAGAGTATGCGCGATCAAAGTACACAGAGCGCGCGTATCATTTCTGATATCACGGAACGTCTGACACGACTCGATGAGGGCAACAAACAAGTACTCGGATTTGCCGAAGGACTCCAGCAACTCCAAGACATTTTGAAAAATCCGAAACAGCGCGGTGTACTCGGTGAGTACTATCTCGAGACATTGCTCAAGAACATCTTGCCGCCGTCTGGCTACATGATGCAGTACAGCTTCCCCGACGGCACAATCGTCGACGCAGCAGTGTTTGTTAAAGACAAAGTGATCCCTGTTGATTCCAAGTTCTCGCTCGAGAACTACAACCGCATGACCGAGGAAAAAGAACCTGCTCGCAAACGAGACCTCGCAAAAATATTTGAAAACGACCTCAAGAACCGCATCGCCGAGACATCCAAATACATTCAGCCCGAGAACAACACCATGGACTTCGCATTTATGTTCATCCCGCACGAAGCGATCTACTACGATCTACTCGTCGGTACTGTCGGCGCAGGCGAAGAAGCCGAGAACCTCATCCAGCGTGCAGCATCCAAATACCGCGTGATCATTGTCTCCCCCACCTCGTTCCTTGCGTATCTCCAGACCGTCCTCCAGGGACTCAAGGCGCTCCAGATCGAAGAGAGCGCCAAAGAGATCCGCAAGCGAGTCGATGAGCTCGGTCGCCACTTGGCAAGCTATGAGGAGTACCACAACAAGCTCGGTACAACACTCAAGACAGTAGTAAACCACTACAACAGCGCTTCCAAAGAACTCAAAAAGGTGGACAAAGATGTCATGCGCATCGCCGGTACCGAAGCGGCACTGGAGCCATTGATCCTCGGAGAAAGTGAGATCGAGCGAACCATAGAATAATAAAAAATAAAAGAGCTTTTGGAGTCGCGTAATTTTCTAGTGAAAATTCGCTGATACTCGGACCAGTCGTCCTGCGTAACACTCCAAAAGCTCTTTTATTTTTTATCTATTTAGCGAACAATTCCGGATTGGCAATACCTTTAAATGCTGAGGTCGGCACGAGTATACTCTGTGTACCTGCTGAGTACGGTGCAACCTGATATGCATCAAATATAAACGTTACGCCGTTGTCGATGATAACGAAGTTCTGGTAGTTGTCAGTGACCGGACGAGTACCTTCGGCGATCCACGATGCATCACTGATATTTTTCTTGACGAGTTCTCGTTCTACAAATGTCGCAATAGTCTCGAGCCCTTTGGCACCGTTGGTAAAGAGCTTCTCAAGTGTGATGACTTCCCCTTTTTCATTAAATGCGTACGTACGAGTCGCCTGCAGTCCGTGTGCACCACCAGTGTATGATGCAATCGTAAACACATAGGTGTTGGCTCGAGTCGCAATTGTTTCTTGATACGTAATATCGAGCGAAAGTACACCTCGTGAACTACTATCTATTGATGGATCCATGACCCACGACGTATCCTCTATAAACTGAGCGATCTGGTCTTCTACAAACGCCTTCAAAATATCGCTTGTACGCGCATCACGTGTGACGGGATACTCCGCCGTTATTGCATAGTACTGGTTATCTTGACGAAGTATTTCTTTGCGTACTTGTAGTGACGGCCAGCTCGCAACCTGATCACTCGGTGATGGGACTGCAGCTGGATCAGGGGTACGATGCTTGCCAACCATGACCAGCCACACGACAAGCCCTACGACAACAATCGTAATCAATATACTTATAACAGATGGTTTATGTGTAGTATTCATACAGATATCTAGAGTGTGATTTGCACTTCAAGCGAGTCATCAAACTGTGGCTCACCGCTTGCGTTATTTTTTTTCAATATAAGAAAGCCGCGACGATACGGTGTCTCAGATGGCAGCGTGTACTCGATACTCGCCGTAAACGGTACGTACTCAGTTGTCATCCACTCCCCTTGTGCAGTGGCATACCCTTCGGCAATGATGAGTCCGTCCCAGTTGGTAAGGATAATAGGAAACGATCCCTCAAAGAACCAGTTACCTCGAGCCTTACCCTTGATCACCAACGGTGACGTTACAGTTGCTTGTGGACGTGGAGTCTCGAGAATGATCAGGTCACCCTTTTGTGCAGGCGGAGCCTCAGGAGCGAGTGTCGGCTGTGGCAGAGGTTGTATTACCACCGGTGCACTTGCATCACGCAACAGTGCCCAAAATACTGCTGCAAACCCTATAATCAGTACTAGTACTAGATATCGTTTTTTCATACCCTTGAATTATACACCTCTGTCGGATATAGTATGCAAGCACTTATATATGTCGCCACACACTGGCCCTATCGTCTATCGGTTAGGACGGAAGCTTCTCAAGCTTCAAAGCGGGGTTCGATTCCCCGTAGGGTCACCATTTAGAGCTAGCCCGAGAAGGCTCATTAAGAGGTATTCTTGATTTAATTAAAATGCTAGGATTCCATTTGTAATGAAATTCCTAATTAACGAAATTAAAGAATGGAAGCATGGTTGGCTTCAATACCTCAAATACAGCTGGAAACTCACTGTATGGCTCTATATAAGCAGGTGGCGACGACTTACCACTTTTCTCAATAAGCACTCTGGTCTAATACGGCGTAGCTTGTTTTTAGTAGTTGGTCTAATTGTGGCACTAGTTGTAAATCGTTTCAGTGGCATAAACTTCACACAAGACATATTGAGTAATTACCTGATTGCTCTTGGTGCAATGATTGGTGGCACAATTGCGATTGTATTCACGATTTCCATCTTTCTCATTCAGAGCGCCGCGGAACTTTACTCATCGCAGTACTTTGAAGTATTTATACACGATTGGAGAGAAAAGTTTGTGTATTTTGTTGTAATAATAATCACACTCGCTTTCTTTGGAGGCGGTCTATACATTGGAAGCCTGGTGGCCATTTCACTACTGGTTAGCTCTATTACTGTAATTGGATCCCTTATCCTGACAGGTGCAGTGTTTGCCTTGATAGACTGGCAATATAAAAATGTTCGTCAAAAACTGAACCCTTCCGAAGCAATAGCTTTCTTGGAAAAAGAAGGTGTGCGCTTCTTAAATAAATTACAATCTGATGCAGAAAAATTGGCTGATATCTTGCGCGCGAGGAATAGCGAGATAACTAAAGATATGGCACTCGCACAAGCATATAATCAGTTCTTACAGTCATTCATAACCAATCTCGATAGACAGCTTGAAAACCTCGTAGAAATATCTATGAAGCTTGCCGATAAACAGGAAGTTGCTACAACGAAGAGAGGTTTTACCGCAATTTACAATATCCTCGCGCGTTTCTTCGAGGCTAGAAAAACATCATCCTTAATTATTCCTTCGGGTATCGCATTTTTGGCTGTAGCAAGCGACAGTCAAACATTCTTGAATAAGAATTTTGAAAGACTAAACAAGGCTGGCGAAAAGTTTATAAAAGAAGGTAAGGATGAAGTAGCAACCTATATAATCGACGTATACAAAGCTCTAGCCTTGAAAGCAAAGGATATTAACTTTGTCAGTGGCAGAAATGAGAACCCTGTACTCGAACAATTGGTCGGCAATCTCGATTTCTTTATTCAAAACGGCGAAAGAGCAAAAAATGTGGAAGTTGTATTTCAAGGCGCACGTGTTCTTACCGATATCGCTGTAATTGCTGCTGACAAAGGACTTGATGCAATGCTGCGAGGTATTCAACAGAAGTTATTGCGAATAGCTATCTTTGCAATTACAGAAAAGCAAGGTGTCATTATAGATAGATGTAATACCTCATTCCAAACAATAATCGGCGCAGTTTTTGGAAGCTCTCGAATTGCTCGTAGATTTCATTTTGATGACAGCTTGAAGAATATCGCTACCATAGCAACATATCTTTCTAATTTTATAAAAAGCGGGCTGTACCCAAATGATATAGGTTCAAAGTTTACATTAAGTAAGGCATACGATGAGTTGTACGTCCTTATTGTGAATATATACAATCACTACCCCGAGATTACAGGAGTCAGAGAAAAAGACAGATACCGAGGTGACTTTGTGGAATTTCTTGAAGAACTATACTCAAGCTTGAGAAACCTATCAGAGAAAATAAAAACTGCCGACAATACGCTCACAGACAGTATTGGACGACTACTTTTCAATATAAATAATCTTATTGCTGTCGCCATTGAAAACCCAGAATATGCATCAAATAAAGTCGAGCTATTAAGACGATTAAGCTGGAATATCTATCTTCCAACTTGGTTCGCGAGTCACAGCGATAAATTCGATGCTGGTTCAAACGCATTTAATACGTTTGTGGATGGTATAGCAAAAATAGGTATTATAGCTGCACAAAATCTTGGCGACAAAAAAGTAGTAAGCGCTTGTGTCGAAAGTATTTTTTCACTTACAAAAACAAGCCTAGAGAAAAATACCGACAGTCACGGCTACGATGAGCCTCGTATTCTGGAAAAAGCGTGCTATCTAGGGATTCTAGCTCTTAAAAAAGATTGGGATGATATTTTTGTTGATGTTGCAATGAAGATATATGAATTTGAGCCGCTCTACGCAGCAAAGTACTTCTCAAACATTCCTGCTGGTATCGATCCAGAAAGACTTTCCCCGAAAAAGAAGCAGTTGACTATCGAGCTTTGGAAGTGGCGACACGATTTCGATAGAGAGCTTATGAACGGTATGTTGCGGATAAGAGACGATGCCGAAGCAATGATGTATGAAGTAATTGATACTTACGACATAGATAAATTTATTTTTAAGGTTTGGCAAACTTATGATGTAAATACGAAATTTGGACAAGAAATGGAGTTAAAATTAGCAAGAGAAGCACTTATCAAGGTTCTGAAAAAACTTAAGAAGTAGAAAGCTTCAACTTCTTATTCCTCAACCCCACCATCTGAGGAGTAAATCTTCTCGTATAGAATTGTGAGAAAGCGTTTGGTGTGTTCAGGTATAGAAATAGATTGAAGTGTCTCCTTGAATACCTCTGGAAGCATTGTCATACCTAGCAAATCCATTTTCGCATTTGTACTATCAGGACCATTCTGATTTGCAGTCAAGAAGTGGTTAATTGCGATTAAAAATTCATGAGAAGTAATGATGTCTTTGGAACGATACTGATCAAGCACGGCGGCAAGTTCACTCTCCATGTCTTGAGTTGTTTGATACACCATCTCAAGGTCATTAATTTCTTTGGTATCGAGCTGCCCCTGTTCAAGTAGCTTTTTAGCGCAGTCATTTAGCACAAAGCGAAATTCAGCCTTGATGCTTGGAATAACCTCTATCTTTGCTTGATCTATCTGATATTGTTCAAATTTTGGATTCATAGGATTTATGCAGCTATTGATTCAACTTCTCTAGTAACTCGTTGCACTCCTTTATGCTGAAGCAATTTGTCCATATGATGATTGAAGCGATTGAGCAATATCTGCGATTTATGAATAATCATTTCTTCTGACGCTCCTTGCGTATAGTAATACCCCTCTCGCAAGGCACCTGTATCAAAGATTGATTGCTGTGGACTGCCGTCCATAATATCTCCATAATTTTCTTGCTTCATAGTATCGAGGACAGCTTTTGCATTAACGGGACTATTACTATCTTCCTGTGGCGGCTTCAAGAAGAAGTTATTGATATGAGTGAGCGCGTTCACAAAAGACTCGGTCTGTCTTCCGAACATATCACCACCGACTATCTGTATAGTAGCTGTAATATCCTTAACTTCTTTTCCTTCGGTGAGCTTTCTATTGCGTACAATATCAATATGCTCAGCTGTATCAATATAGGAACCGTCCTTGGTAAGAACGTATCCATTGAGTTCGCTATCCACAAAAGAGGTGTTGTGCTGTTTAATAGCCTCCACAGTATCTGTCACTAAAGAAACCCATTCATAGAGAATGTCTCGCTCCTGGTCACTTTCAAATGGCTGTTGCAGCCAGCCATTATCAACCAGCATTTTCTCAAATTGGTCTGCAGTAGTAGGTATAGTGCCAAGGTCTGCAGTTTCTGATATGTATTTGTTGGCAATCTGCATGGCAATACCCGCATGATGTGACGTGAGAATTGCCTTTTCAAACTGCTCTACACTATCGGTTGCCATACCCTTGATTTCACAGCGACGACCTTTTTGTTCGCTATCCTCAAAATGATCAAAGTTCTTACTATGGATATCTTTTGTGTTGTTCACATCCTTACCAGCAGTTATTCCTGTAAGCTGTGCCATAGTCATAACGTTGTTCAAGAAATACATTTGACCATCTACTTCTAGCCCTCCATCCCCAACGAGTGATAGGTGGTACCCTCGAGCAGCCTTATCATACCGATCAAAATTAAAATCAAGGAAACCTGCATCTTGTAAAAGCTTAACCTCCGCCATGAGCATGTAGGGATTATAGTTAGGTCGTAGAGCAATTTCGTGAATACCATCATTACCTCTTCCAATATTTGCGCTCTTGCTCACTAGTTGGATATCTTTTTTGTATCCCAACATGCTCGTATTGCCATATTCCTCGCCAACAGACCCTGTGACTTCATATTCTATACCCATCGAAACTCTGGCATCTTTCGGGATTGCGTCGTGGTTATATTTGTTGAGCACGGTTTCTATTGATTCCATTTTCCCGACGAATTGATCAGGATTCTCTGTGCCGTACGCAGACAGTGCAATAGCGATCAGGTTCTGCCCCTTTTTGCCGTGTTGACTCTCAAACCGCTCCAAGATTTCCAAAATGCTTTTTGGCAGTCGCTCTCTATTTTCAGACGCCCAAAAAGATTCTTGAATGTGTTTATTGTTTAGTATCTTTTCCTCATTATTAATTCCGTTTTTTTCTTTATCCTGTATCTTTTCAAAGGCAATGTCATATACGGTAGACTGCTCTGAATAGCCATCTCTAAGGAATGGGAAGTTCTCGATAGTTCGTGCAGCTTCCTCAAAGTTTAACTCTTGCGCACGTATGTCTAATACATTCTTTATTTTCTCTTTGACTTCTTCAGACTCAAGAATCTCCTGCGGGATGCCATAGTGATCAATAAAATCAACTAATGTTTCTGGTCGTATAGATGCAATGCTTGGCAGAGAATTGTATATGGTTTTTGTTATAACTTCTTTTTGTAAATCGAATTTCCTAATGATGTCATCAATGTCGCTACGGACAGAACTATCAGACCCATATTGTGTGATTCTTGCCTCTATACATTTCAAGGCAGATCCCTGCATCTCCGGAGATGCAAGTGCTTCTCGAGAAAAATCAAAATATTCCAAAATCCTCTTTGTTTGGAAATAATGCTCTCCTCTTGGTAGAAATTTTAGCAACCCTTCCAATACTTTACTCTTGGTCTCTTCTGAGTTTTTCTCTTTTTCAAGGTTCTCAAATTTTGTAGCGATATTGAAGAAATCATAAAATCTACCTGTTGTTAGATAATCATTCAGAACATGCTTCAAAATTTCAGTTTTTACTTCACTGCTGAGATTCTTTGATTTTTTTACGTATTCTATGGTTGCTTCAACTCGGCCATCTTGTATATCATTCTTGAGTACAGTAAAATCTTCTGCATCGATGCCTTGGAACTTATCCACAAATTCCATTACATACCTTCCATATCCGAGCGCAGCAAGTTGATGAAATGCATCTTTGCTGTATTTGCCATCTGGCGCATTTTCAAGCGCACCATCAACTTGATAGGTGTTTCTTTCTTTTGATTCCGCAAGTGCAATAAGAAATGACTCCGGTGCTGTGGTACAGGTACCATAACTTCCGAAGTAATTACCATGATCGGAATCAGTGAGATTATTTTTGAATTTCGTCTTCAGCAGCGCCTCAATGTCTGATTCTGAGAATCTGTGTTTCTCCCCGTATCCCACTACATAGTCCCGAATATCGCGTATGTTCCAGTTCTCATTTTCATAACTTTTGCTATATTTTTTTACATCGGAATAGTCCTCCTCATAGAGTAGCGCAATTTTTGCTTTCTTTACTAGCTCAGGATCAACTGGGATCTTTCTCGTGTAGTCACGACTATCTTCCAGTACTTTTCTAATTCTAAAATTCAACAAGTCTTTTGCCGCTACAATAGTTTCTTCCGGACCTTCGGTAAGTTGGTTATCTGCGGTCTGGATCGTCTTTACGTCCTCATACAAGCGATCCATAGTCTCCTGCTCATACTGCTCGAGCGATACTCCATCTGGTTTCATAATCTCCAAAAGTGGAACTATTTCTTTGTGATATATGGCTTCCGCCCTATCTGCAGCCGTTTCTTGGCTTTCCAGAGGGGTAATTTCTTCGAGCTGAGGGAGTGATTCTTTCATATTTTCTCTGGTGACCTCAGTATAACAACAGAGTATAAAAACACCATAAGGCATTAAAAGTCTCTATCTGTTATAGGCTCACCTTTTAGAGAGCGCTCGAGTAGTGTCAAAGTTCTCTTATTTTATCTGTCTAAGATATAATATGTTTATGGAAATAATTGAAATGACATCAGAGCAAGAATCTGAATTAAAGATTTTCAAAGGACTTGTATGGCCTGAAGCCGACAAGGACCATTATGGCGAAAATCAACCAAATTTTTCTCGAGATGAATTTACATTGATTGCAAAAGAAGACAGTGAAATTGTCGGATACATCTCAGTTGTTATTGACACTGGTGTTGCACAAATTGAACCACTTATGGTTAAAACTGATTTGAAAGGAAAAGGGATAGGAACAAAACTACTTCAAAGTGCTGAAGAAAAAGCAAAGGAGTTGGGGGTTCATAAGGTGTGGCTTGAAACCGGTTCTGACTGGCAAGCGAAAGGCTTTTATGAAAAACATGGCTATCAAGTTCGTAGTGTACTACCAAACCATTCAGGAGGAAAAGAATTTGTGTTAATGGATAAAATGATCTAACACCCGAGAAGGGTCAATTTAAAATCCAAGATAATAGTGAAATAACCTTACAGGGTAATGGATCAAAAGGTTCTATCTCGAAAAGGTTCACAGAATCTGAGAAAGAAAAAAGCCGAACGGTTAGGTTCGACAAAAAATAATTAATTCCATATCTACTCTGGTGAAAGCTGCAATCCTGCCTCTACTAACGCTTGGCTTATCTCGCTTGCAAACCGTTGCGCAAAGTTTCTGAATTTTATCAGGTCACTTTCTTTGTACTGAACTAAATCTCTCAGTTGAAATATTTTTGCCGAATTTAAGCAATTCTTTGCACGTACTGATATATTCAGATCATCGATCGTTAGCTTAGCAAGGATGTCTTCCTGTTCCTGAGTAAATCCATCTTCTGATAGTACCGAAGTCCAGAAACCACTTGGACGATTAAATGAGTACACAAAGCAACTTACCCTTTCAGCTGTAGGAATTTTGTGTTGAATAACAGTACCCAGAGCTTTGGCAAGCTTTTGTTTGACTGTAGAAGTACACATCGGTTTTTCGAACACCGTCGCTTCAACGACAATATCTGTTCCGAGACCGTATTGCATCAAATCAGATGGGTACAAGAGCGTCATATCTTTTTCGCTTTTGTAACCGAGTTCTTCAATACTGACAACTGCCGCAACAAGTGCGTTATGGAGGTCGTGCAGTTCCTTTTCTTCCATTTTCGGAAGACACCATGTTTTGATTACAGGCATATAGAATAGTTTTGAGTTTAAAATGAATTTGCTCCCACTCTACCGTATTTATTGACAAAGTCAAGGTTGGGTTGTAATGTAATAAAAACTAAAACTTTTACATATGGTTAACGCAAGCAAAGTAAAGCAGCAACGCTTCTGGAATATGTGGCGCACATCTGGCGCCATAGGCACCATTACCACCTACCCCTCTGCGGTAGTTCGGGAAATTGACGGCCAATTAGTATTAGATGATCCAATGGCAGCCGCAATGATCCGGGCGATAGAAAAGGATAACTGTAAAAATACATTCATCGTTCAAAAAGATCGGGTTGAACATTTCAAAAATAGAATGGCTCAAAAACAACTATCTCCGCAGGATGCAGTGATTGTACTGATTAATGCTGATGATGTTCACGGCACCGACCTTGCGGAGCACTTAATGCCTGGGACTGATTGGCAAGCCATGCGTGATAACGGCGAAATACCGTTCGCACACGGACTTACTACAAAGGAAGGTATGGTGGGCATCCTAAAACTCTTTGACAAAGAAGCATCAAAGAAATTAGAAAGAATGACGACCACAGCTGTTGTGGTTGTCGATCACGGAGTTGCGGAGGTTTTTGATGCAGATAACCCGAATGGCGAAACAGTTATTCCATCTAGGCTGCCTGGGAGAATGAGACAGTTTATGAACGGCGACGGCGATTGGTAAAAAGCCAAACAAAAATTTTGAGCCTGATTTTTTAGTCAGGCTCTTTTTATTGAAATATGGATTGTGACAGATAGGTCTAACTTTATAAGGCAATTCCGTGTCACTTTTGTCACTTTTTATAGACGCACGAGAAGGGTCGGTACGGAATATGGAAAATGGTAGAACGGGCATTGTGGGGCAAGGCGGAGCGGGGTTCTATCTCGAGAAGGGTCACCATTTTAGAAAAAAAATCCTCACGAGGAGGATTTAAAAAATTTTATTTCTTTTGAGTAGTAAAAACACCTGACAAGCTATAATATAGTACAGCTATAATCGAACTCCCAAAAAACAATGCCTTCAGTATGTTGAAAAAGTCCAGAGAATGAAATAATTTTTCAATACTTACATTCATAATAAACATACTCCATAAACCAAACAAAATTATAGCTATACTCAATACATATAAGAGACTCCGAAATAACCTTGCTGTTGTCGATCGTTCTTTTTGATTCTTTTTTATTTTTGGAGACCCGTACACGACTATTGAAATGGTGATTATACAATAATTGAGTACAAAAAATAATGCAACAATTTCCGCAATGTTTTGATTATTGGTAATATATGCAAATATTGCAACTATAATACTTAAACAAAAGAAAAATACACTGATATAAAACTGTTTAATGTTCATTTTTTATTTTTTTATAACACTATCATTTTTCTTGCATAAGTCAACACCATTCGACATCTGGAAGGAAAATCAAAAAATGAGTCCGCAAAAAAACAAACCCCCTTTTAAAAGGGGGTTTATGTAATCATGTTGTTCGGTTAGGCAACGGCCTGATGAGGGGTTGATTCATATTCTTCGATTTCTGTAGTAAATACCACTCTTCCCTTTTGCCATTTCGCAGTAGGAACAGTAGCAAGTATGAGCTCGGTAAACGAACGTTTGACGTACGGACCAATAGTGATACTTTGAAGTTGAAAATAAAAATCGATAACCGTCGTAGGATCCGTAGCAGCATGTGATTTTACAAATCTTTTTGCTGCGGATATCCCACTGGTGCGAATCATATGTTCGATCGATAAAAAAAGTACTCCTATGGCAACGATATTGCATAGTATGGACACGATTATGGGGTGAATGAGTCCAATACGGATATTCAAAAGTGTTACCAATAGTATCGAAATACCGAGTGAAATGCTAGAGCGATACCGCAGCAGACGAATGATTGTTTTCTCTGTATTCATGTTGTTAATAAGGGGTTTAAGGTTTGTTTCCTCTACATTATCATATTATATTTATTTGTCAAGTATTCCCTGTCTCACTTTTTGACAACCGTTATTTATACGATATAGTAAAGAAAAACAATGCTCATGGAAAATCAAATAGAAAAACCTGTATACGAAACTGAATCTGCTATTCTTTCTTTTTCAGGAAGTGGTAACCTTTTTCTTTGTGACGACTATAATGCACCTATAAAAATAGGTAGCATCGTCTATCAATCAGTGCGCGCTGCAATGTTAGCGTACAAAACGAAAAACCCTCGTATAAAAACAAAAATTCGTAACGCAATCACTCCTGCAGATCTTAAGGTACTAGAAAGAAGTATTAGTACCCCTTCATATTGGACCAAGGAGTACATTATTGCAAAAATGACTGAGCTTACAATACAAAAATTTATTCAACATCCTCAGTTAAAAGCAAAATTCCTTGATACAAAACCTAAATCACTAAAAAACAAAACTGAACCAACACTTCAACGATTTGAGATCGATGAGGTGTGCGACGAACAAACATACGCAGACATACTGATGAATGTTCGTGAACAACTCTAAACCAAAACCGCCTTTCGGCGGTTTTTTAATTATGCAATATTTGCTTCTTTGAGTTCAGTAGGAAGTTCGGTGACAGGTTCCACAGTGATATCTTCGGTACCTCGGCGAGTAAGTGTGCGATACAGGTATGCGAGGAGAAGTGTCGCAAGTGGGTACGCGACGATGATACCAATACCAAACAGCACCATCCCTACTATCACCAGACACACAACAACAAGTATAGTCAGTAACACCGTCCAAAACACATCTCGACTGACAAGTCTCCATGAATCCTTGATCGCAGCGATTGCACCGCCTTTGTTATCCACAAGTGAGAGCTGAGAAAACACAAATCGCGTCATGAAATAAATACCAGGAATAATCAAAAGAAAGAATCCACCAATCACCATCAGTGCAGTCAAAAGTGCGACTTTAACAAGAAGAATAAATTGACGAAATGTCGGCAAATGTTTGCCTAGTGCACGAAACGAAAGCAGATCATGCTTGGCATCTACCGCAGCAAGCGACACAGATAGCCATACGTACGAAAAAATCAGAGACAGTATCATCCCAGCTATTTGCAAAAGAATATAGCGACCATCCTCGATTTGACCAGGTGCACTAAGAACAATAAGTATCACTGTCATACCTATGTAAAACCAAGGTCGTTCTTTAAATATGCCCCAGCAGGTACGGAGCGCTGTTTTGATAGAAAAGGTAAATGGAGTCATAAATTTAGCGGTCAGGTGGTAGCTCGTAATAGTTACCCAAGAATTGTACCATATCAAAGAATGGATCACCGAGGGTTTGTATTGCAAAGAGTGCTTCTTTGGGGTAGACGTTAAACAAGTACAAGACAAAACGAGGCTGTGATGCAGGGAAAAATCCGATAAGTGAGTGTAGGTTACGGTCAGTATAGTAGCCCGTACCATCAGGACGTGCTATCTGTGCGGTTCCTGTCTTTGCGGCCACACTATAGTGTGGCAGCCCTCTATCATAGCCTTCATCCACGACTCGCACAAGCATACTTCTAATTGTAGTAATCGTCTCGGGTTTGAGTAACTGCTTACTCGATGGCTCTGGTTCTATAGTGCGTTCATAACCGCTTTGTTCTATGATCGATGTTGCAATATGTGGCGTTACGAGCTTGCCACCATTGGCAAGTGTTGCAAATCCGCGCACGATATTGATCGGGCTCGTCGCGATACCCTGTCCAAATGATGCGGCTGCAAAGTTGATATCGTTGCCCCCTTTAATACTACCCACTGAGCCGTTGACTTCTCCCGGGAGATCGATACCTGTTTTTTCTCCGAGCTTGTATCTATCGACAATATATTCACGGAACTTTTCCTTGCCCATTTTTTGCTCGACAAAGATCATGCCAGTGTTGAGAGATTCGTTAAGCACCTGTTGCATAGATACGCCATTACCGCGACCCTTTTTGTCAAAGTTGTTAAGCGTCTTGCCGTCGATTGTGACTGACCCCGAGTCGTTATAACTCGTCGTCGGCGTGACAACACCCTCATTAATCGCACCCGCCATTACGAGTGGCTTTACGATGGACCCCATTTCGTATCGAGCCTGCGCAAAAGGGTTGGTATAGACACTTGGATTTTTAACTCCCCCGTACTCATTGAGATCAAAGGTTGGAACTCCAGCCATAGCAACAATCTCCCCGGTATACGGATCCATCACAATACCACCTACTACATCACTACTCCACGCGCGCTCAATACTAGCGATGGTTTGTTCAAGTTGTGACTGTACGGTTGGCTCAATAGATGTAACCACATCTCCAGTAGATGTTGTGTTTTTAAATACACCACTTTTTACATTGGCAAATATTTCTGCGAAAAAGTTTACATAAAAGTTGTTCGCATCGCGAGAAAGTATATCGTTGTAGTACTCCTCAAGCCCGTTGTTACCCGAGAGCAGATCCTTCTTGTACGAAACAAAGCCGATCACGCGGGCCGCTAGATCGTTGCCTGGATAAAAGCGCCATTTCTCTCGATAGAGCGAGACACCTGGGAGTCCGAGCTCAGTGAGACGTGCAGCATTATCTTCAGTAATACGGTTTTCTATTTCTTCGTATGGGTCATTTTTCTTGGCAGCTTTGGCAAGAAATACATCACGATCGATTGGAACAATCGCATTGATCAAGTCATACGCACGCTCGGGATCAACCAATGTACTTGGATTAATCGCAAGCTTAAACCCGCTCACAACAGTCGCAGCCGCAACTGTTGTCGCGTCTTTGGTAGTCATATAAATATTACCCCGATCAAAACTAGCCGTGGTCGGAGTTATATAGTTGCGCTGTGCTTTTTCTTTATATCCAGTTGTGTTGATGATTTGTAATACAAAAAGACGCATCACAACAACAGCTCCGATGCATACAACAACACCAATAAGAGTACGAATACGTGATCGATGTATCGTATTAGCGTCCGACATTCCACGCAACAGCACGCTGAGATGGTGCAAATGAAATTGTTGAAGGTTCGACAAACCCTTTTTCTCGAGCGTAGCTTTCGGTCAACACTTTTTGTGCAGAGAGAAACTCCAGCTCTTCTGCTCCCATTGATGAGATAAGTGCGCGTGTTTCCTGCTGCAATTCTTTTTCTTTCACCACTGAAAATGTGATTGCTCCAACGAAATACACATACCCGACAAAGAGTACGCCAGCGGCGATCCAAGTATAGAGCGTGATTGATTTCAATGTTTTGTTGATATCAAATGCTCCGTGATGAGCGGTATGGGTATGTCGGAGTGTGGTGTTCATGCGAAAGTATGTTTTTCTATAATACGAAGTTTTGCGCTTCGTGAACGAGGGTTAGTTGATAATTCAAGAGTACTAGGAATAATAGGTTTTTTTGTGATAACGCGTTCATGCGATTTCATCCAGTGCTTTACGATACGATCTTCGAGACTATGAAAAGTAATTACGGCGATACGTCCACCTTCGGACAATACGTTCCACCACGCAGTAAGCGCAGTTTCGATCACTGCGAGCTCATCGTTGACCGCGATACGCAGAGCCTGGAAGGTTTTGGTTGCAGGATGTAGCTTGCCTCGTCGTGGCACACGAGCCAGAATAACTTGTGCAAGGTGTGCAGATGTAGTGATGGGTCCATTTATACGAGCCTCAACTATAGCTTTTGCTATTTTGCGAGAAGCTCTATCTTCACCATAGGCATAGATAATGTCAGCAATAGACTCTTCGCTCCATTCGTTGACAATATCCCATGCGGTAAATCCAGTGTGCGATCCATCCACTGAAAACGTCATACTAAGTGGTGTATCAGACATAAACGAAAATCCTCTTGTATCATCTAGTAGTTGAAATGTGCTCGTCCCTAAATCGAGCAACACCTTATCTACCTGTGAGAGTCCTGCTTGTGTGAGGATAGTATCTACGTCTTTGAAGTTGGTATGGACAAAGGTTGCCCGTGATCCAATACGTGTCTGGAAACGCTCTCTCGCTGCTTCATCGAGGTCAACACATACGAGTGTAATACCAGGATGTCGCTCAAGTATGGCAGTAGAGTGTCCTCCACCACCAAACGTACCATCAACTACTCGATCACTCTCAGAAAGTGCGAGTCCATCAATACTTTCTTCTAAAAGAACCGAGATATGGTGAGTCTGCATACTAGAGCACTCCTATTCCACCAAGTCTCTCTGCGAGTTCGTCTGCACGAGTCTCCACAGTACGCTTGTACATCTTCCATGTATCTTCGTCCCAGAGTTCGACACGAGTATGAACACCGACCACTGCTATCTTGCCACTGAGCCCTGCCCTATCCCGCAAGAAATCCGGGATAAGTATGCGTCCGTTTTGATCGACCGAGACTTCAGTTGCACCTCCGAGGAGATAGCGGTTGAAGCTACGGGTATCAGCTTGGAGCATTGAGCTCTCTGCGAGTTTGCTCGTGATACGTGCCCACTCTTTGGTTGTAAATACAAACAGACACTTGTCGAGCCCTGGGGTTACTACCACACTTTTGCCCATTTCCTTTCTGAACTTCACTGGAAATGAGAGCCGTTTTTTATCATCAATTGTGTGGATGTATTCGCCGATTAACATGATTTCTTTACTTTACCACTATTTCCCACTTCGTTCCATTATACTCCACTTCTTTCCACAAGCGCAAACATGGTATGTGTGGATAACAAAATCTCCCAGTATCCTGGGAGATTTGAACTTACTTTATCTAACTTACACTCACCACAGAGTAAGTCACTTCACCCTTAGGTGTGATCACAGCGATTGTTGCACCTGCTGTTTTGCCGTAGAGAGCTTGACCGAGCGGTGACTTGTAAGAAATTTTACCAGAGAGCATGTCGGTTTCTTCGCTGCCGACTATCGTGATCGTGCGTGTGTTGGCTTCGGTTTCTTTTTGGATCACGACGACAGAGCCGACGTTGATGATACCGTCGGTGGCATGCTCGATGACTTCGGCATGCTTGAGCACGTGTTCGATCATCGCAATGCGCTCTTCGAGTTTGCCTTGTTCTTCGCGAGCGATGTGATACTCAGCGTTTTCGGACAAGTCACCCAGTGACTTGGCGTATTCGATCGCTTTGATGATTTCGGGACGCTTGACTGTCATGAGCTCGTGGAGCTCTGCTTCGAGTGCGTCTTTATTTGCTTGGGTGACGTATTCTTTCATGAAGTGATTACTATATCGCAAATGTGCTATTGGGTCAAAAGCTCGGGGCTAGCCTCAAACAGTGCCACCACCGACTTGAACGCGTGGAACGCTCCCGCAGAGACCTTGGGACCGTTCTCCATAAGCACCGTGAATGCGTAGCGCGGGTTGTCGTATGGGAAAAAGCCGATCACCCATGAGTTGACCCGGGTGTTGTTTTTAATCTGGGCAGTACCGGTCTTTGCAGCGACACGCACAGTTGGGTTGTTGAGTGATTGCGCGGTACCGTCGGTAACTACTCGGCGCATACCTTCGATCACAGGAGTATATTCATTGTAGGTAAATGGTAGCGTGCTCGTACCAACTGCGCGATCGGTCGGAATGATCGTGGGTGTCACGAGTGTGCCACGTGCAGCGATACCTGCGACTGCACGAAGCATTTGTATCGGCGTGACTTGGAAGCCGTACTGTCCGATCGATGTGTTGTAAGTATCTCCGAGACGCCATGGATCTCCGGGGAAACGTTTTTCTTTCCATGCGATGCTCGGTATCGTACCGTCTATTTCGCCAGAGGCATTGATCCCTGTCTTTGATCCGATTCCAAAGAGCTTCATATACTTTTCGATGTTGGCAATACCGATCCCACGCTGATCTCCAAATCCGCCGGCGATCTGATAAAAGTACACGTTCGAAGAAACCTCCAACGCCTTGCGCATGTCCACTGCACCATGATCTGCATTGTCTTTGAAAATAGTGAAGTTGTTAGGGTTATATGGGTTAGGTATTTTGAGCTCCCCTGTTGTATAGATCACTTTTTCTGAAGTGATTATCCCTTCGTGCAATGCCGCAAGTGCAAGAAAAGGTTTAACAATAGATCCGGGCGTATAGACACCTTCGGTCATACGATTGAGAAATGGTCGTGCCGAACTTTGGATATAACTGTTGATAGTCGCGCGATCAGAGCCATCGGCAATAATCTGTTGGTTGTATTCTGGATATGTTGTAAACGCAAGTAGTTCACCAGTTGTAACATCCATCACTGCCCCTGCACCACCAGTGTATCCTGACTGCTGCGCAAGATCATACATACCTCGTGCAAGTGTTTCTTGTACACGAGCATCTATAGTCAGAGTAAGGTTAGTACCCTGTGTCGGTGTATCAATAGTATTTTGTGAAATAATAGTTCCCGAAACATCAGTTTCAACAAGTGTTGTACCGTTTACACCCGCCAATACACTGTTGAACTCTTGTTCTATACCATCTTTTCCAACCGTCTGTAATTGCCAATACTTGCCTGATTTATCTTTGGTTGGATACGAAACATATCCAAGCATGTTGGCAAAACCAGGTGTTGCTATATATGAACGCACTGTCGGACCACTATCAGAAGGAAGACTGTTCCATGCAAGCTCAACACCATTGCGGTCATAAATAACTCCTCGATCAGCAATGATCGGCGTATGGTCAAGACTATTTTGTTCGCTCTTACGCGCATAGTATTGTGCTTGTGTAATCTGTAGATACCCAAGTCGCCCCGTAAAGAGAACCGCAATAGACACCATCACTACAAACAAGGTACGCAATGTTCGACGTGTTATAGGCTTTTCGAGTCGACCCTCAAACTGCTGTCGGTCAAACGCAGGCAAGTTGTGAACATCGAGCAATATGTCGTCAGGATTGAGCTCTATGATTTTTCGTTTGTTATTTCTTGATCGAAACATATAAATCTTGTGCAGACTCTCCAAGCCGAGTCTGGTGTACGACAACATACCAAACCAAAAGCATCCCCAACACAATCCCTGTCATAATGAAGTGTTCTATCGCAAAACTTGGATTGGGAGCATACATCACATCAGCTACAATAGCCGGTACTAGGAGTAGTAGTCGGTGACGCACTACCACTGTAGCGAGTATAAAAAAGACAATTTGTACCCATACTGGGAGCCACAACACAGCACCGAGCAAGACCACTATCGCAAGTATAGTCTGTATCATATCTGTGGATTGTAGCACACTGCCTAGCTAAAAAACCTTCCTCCTATAAACCGCACAATACATAGAGCAAGTAGTAGTATGACTACATAGTAGAGTGCCTTACGAGAGAAAAACTGCTCCCCCGCCCATGCGTAGCCATACTTCATATACCTCATTGTTTGCTCATGTGACTCTTCGTTTTCTACTTCAGATTTTTCTGTAGCGGGAGAAGTAGTTGGTGTGGTAGGAGTCATAATAGTTGTGATGTCTTTGATCGTAGTTTCTGCGATCACGTCTTTATGTGCATCTTTGAGTGCAGTGAAGTACCCGAGTTGTCGTACACGGAAGTTCTCTATATGGGTAAGTACTTTTTTAGAAAATACTTTTGCTTTACCCACAATATCTTGTTGAGTTTGTACTCGAGAAGTTGTGACAACTTCTGTGGTAGTAGGCGTTGGGGCTGCATGTACAACAGGTACAAGCAAGCTCCATACGACCAACACTATCCCTAGGGTCTTCATACCACTATTAGCGAAGTGAGAACGTTGCCTTGACCGTGACCGTGATCTGTTTTTCGATCTGTGAAGTATCATAACTTCCATAATCAGAAACATCGGTAGAGTTGCGGGATTGTACTTGCACTACACCACTTGTTGCACTTTTGAGTGAACCGACTTTGCTCCCACTATTTTTCGCAAGCTCTGTAGCACGAGCCTTTGCATCATCTATTGCACTTGAGAGAAGCTGGATCCGGGCCTCAGGAAGTTTGGAGTAGTAGTACTCAAGTGAAAGACTCGAGAAGATCACGCCTTGGTTGATGATACCAGAGAGGTTGTTTGACGCTTTGGTGAGCTTTGCTACATCGGTAGACTGTACTGTAAATGTTTGTGAAAGTGTGTATCGCTTTGGCGCACCAGCGTCCTGACTATACACCTCAAACATAGAAACAGGAGTTACAGAAAGTTCTTCTTCGGTAATGCCCTGCGCTGTTAGAAATGCTCGAGCCTTGGTCGCGTCTTGGGCGATCTGCGCATAGCCGTTCTTGAGATCACTCTCGTATACTGTACGAGTTACCTGAGTTGTCCATTTTGCTTGATCACTTGTAACTTCTATTTTAGCGGAACCGGTTACCGCAACGATATCGTTGTATGATCGCAAGCGAACAATAGTCGCCATACCCACGAGTACTGCGATCAAAAAACTTGCCCCAAGAATAATTCCAAGTTGTACGAGCGGATGTTGGTTACGTAATGTATTCATATCTATAGTATAGCGCATATTTTACAGTTTATTGCATCAGCACACCTTCTTGTACAAGAAGCACTCGCTTTGCGCTTGGGCCTCCCCGATTGTACTGCCCTACGGTTCCATCGCTACGAACCACTCGATGACAAGGGATATCTTTTGCGAAGTTTCCTTTCATAACTGTTCCGACTGCGCGAGCAGCTCTAGCATTCCCAGCTTTCTTTGCAACTTCTGCATAGGTCATCGTCTTTCCTTTTGGGATCTTGCGCACGACATCACGCACTTTGTCTGCAAATGATTTCATGTTATTTAACGATCGGGTGCGGGACGTTGAGAACCTCTTTGAAAAAGGTGATGAACACAGTGTTCTCCCCTTCGGTGATAAAGTCGGTGTTAAACGTACAGTTATAAGCTACCGTTTGCTTGTACCCGAAAAGAGTTTTTTCGAAGCTCAACTCATCAATACTGAGGTTACAACCATCCTGTAGTGTACTCTGACTCTCGTAGACTTTGTTATAAATTAGCTGGCGAGCATCTGCCGGCTCAAACCATGGACACCATGCGCAAATAATAAGTCCTACAAAGATAAGTGCGAAAAATGCTTTCATAGCTAAAGTATATCTTAGTTTCTTTGTGGACTCCAGTATGGTTTTTGTGAACCAACTAGCCAAAGAGCTTGAATATTTGGTTTTGATTTTAAAGGGAGATTATGAGAAATAAAATAATAAACCCCCTCAAAAATGAAGGGGTTACTAAAAACGTCGTTGATTATTATTTAGCAAAATTACTTATTCGACGACCTAATCCATTAACAGGGTTTTCTAAAATTGCAGGTATTTGCCAGACACCAGAAACAATATTTTTTGTACCCCTGATAGAAACTTGCTTACTCCTACGATTGGCTACAAGGATGAAAGGTTCAACCTCCATATTATAAGAAACTGCACGAGCAGGTTTCTGTTCTGCTAACGCCTTATAGATTCGCATAACATAACCTCCAAGCCCTTCATTAAGTGCAGCCTTCAACATTAGTTCAAGGATTTCTACTGATACAGTATCGTCGGAATTAAACCAGCTTAGTAAATCATAGTATCTCCTATTATTGAACATAATCTCCGCTTTGTGTTCCCTTGTTTCGGTTGTTGCCTGAAACTTTTGAGAGATCTGTGTAATTTTAAAATTCTTACATGCCATTTCTATCTTTTTTGAACGTTCATTATCGTCCTTACTCTTTTTACCTGAACGCTGAAAAAATTTTATTGCCTGTAATATTAACTTAACACTTTCCCCCTTACTATTTTGGTTAAGTTTTCTATACATGTATTGTATATCACCCATTAACCCTTCGGGACGAAGAATAGTATGGCCAAGTCTATTGAACTTCTTTGTTAAAAGTTCAAATGCCCATAGCGAGTCAGTATGCATTGCACCACGAATTAAATCATATAACGTTGATTGAGCTTCAATTTTTGATACTGAATACTCAAACATTTCTCTGACCTCCTTATCACCTTGATACGAGTAGATACCCAACATACCTTTCAACAGAACAGGGCTGAGATGTAACAGAGCATAAGCTTCTTTACACTTTGCGATATTTTCTCTGGATAAAGCCTTTCCCAAAAAACACTGTTGAGCAATATTCTGAATTGTAACGCTATATTTACCGCTTTTTTCCAGAAAATCTTCTCGGGTTTTTGTAGATATCTTGCAACCGCTAATTTCTTCCAGTCTTTCAAAAAATTTATTAACTGGATTTTTTCTTATGAGCGCAAGAATGACAGCTATTTCAGTTTCAACATCACCTAGGGCTCTTGCGTATAAACACAAAGGCACTAGAGACGGAAGCTTCTTTCCAAAGAATAAACCAGATACTGTTACCCCCTTACGGTGGTACTCTCCTCGCCTGATTTGCTGCACATGCTTATACTTTTCTTTTATATTCTCGATAGGAAAATCCGGCCAAGAAAATAATTCGAAAAGCGAAAGATGGAATTGATTTTCAGTACCCTCGTCTAGCGGGATATTTGATATTACAATCTCAGCAATTTCTTGTTCTCCAATGTAGGAATAATACCAATATAAAGAAATAAGAATTTCTTCTTTCTTTATAGCAAGTAATTTTTGAGCAATGAGAGAGCAAATTTTGTTTCTTAAATCGCCTGATAAGCTATCAGATAAAAGCCTAAAAGCTTTAAAGAGTATGTCTGCATACCTTTCATTTGCTTCATAAAACCTTAATATCTCTTTGATAATAGCGATTTCTGAAGTTGAGTTCTCATTCAACTCCTCGTGAAGAAAAAAGAATAATGTAATCGTCGTATCACCAAGCGGTCTTACGGCGAATAAGCTCATAGCAAATTCATAAACATCTAATACATTTTGATGCATTATTCGGTCTACAAATTCATTGCTATCACTCCATCTTGCGTGTTCTGCTTTTTCTTTAGTCAAATCAATACCGCAAATTTCTACAAAGTGTTTACATATCACAGGATTCCAGTTTTCAGTATCCATATGCGTAATTGTTAACAACAATGCTTCTAAAGTTTTTTTCTTTTGGATGTATTCTTTAATCTTTTCAGAAGTCGCATCCTGATCCAATAGTCTTGGATGAAAACCAAGAACTAAACTTGCCTTCTCTTCGAAGTTTGTAATTTTTTCCATTTTTAATCATTTTTTTGTAAGTGAACAAATTTTGATATTTTAATTATAATACATTATTTATTAATAATGTCAATTTAATTAACTTCTCATGCAAGAGCTAACTATCGATTTTGATGAAGTATTGGACTTTACTAGAGGGTACCTTGAAAAGCCGAGTAGTGTGTGATCTAAAGCTAAACCAGATAAGAAACTTAAGTTGCAGTGGTTCCAATTCCCCCAAGGTATCACGTTTGATGAGAAGGATTATGGAACCGCACAAGTAGCAAATATTTTCAAGACAAAAGAGGCATTTCTGCCTCTTCAGTCTTCTACGGTGGACCCTAGGAGATTCGAACTCCTGACCTTTGCTTTGCAAAAGCACTGCTCT
>CAYSMH010000003.1:0-70848 GCA_964432275.1 uncultured Candidatus Saccharibacteria bacterium
TCCTCGTCGTGATCGCCATCATTGGTATCCTCGCATCAGTGGTGCTCGCAAGTCTTAACACTGCACGAGCAAAGGGTGCCGATGCAAATATCAAGGCAAACCTCGCCAACGCTCGCGCACAAGCAGAGCTCTTTTACGACGGTAACACCGGTACTGCATCTGATAGTGACTCAACGGCATCTACTACTGGTTATCAAGGTGTATGCGCAAATGCAACTAATGGTATTAACAAGCTCATATCTGCAGCGGCAACAACTGCTGGTATTCCTAGTGGTACAGTATCGTCTGGTGCTGTTGCAACGTCTACTACTGCAGTATGTACTGACAGTGCTACTGCATGGGCAGCCGCTGTTCCACTCAAAGCGACAGCTAATACTTTCTATTGCGTGGATAGTAATGGTGCATCAAAAGTTGGTAACGTCGGTGGTACACCATTTACAACTTGTTCTTAATAAATATTTCCTGAACAGTACTAGTACTTCAAAAAACACCTCTTTTATGAGAGGTGTTTTTTGTTTTTTAATGATACACTTACTAAATGGTATTTCTTCCTATTATTGTGTTTCTCGGTGGGCTACTGGTTGGTAGTTTCCTCAACGTTGTTATCTTGCGTCTCAACACTGGTCGCAGTGTAGTGACAGGACGGAGCGCATGTGCGCGCTGCAATCGTACACTCGCATGGTACGAGCTCATACCGGTCGCGTCATTTCTAGGACTGCGAGGCAAGTGCCGCACGTGTCGGCAGGGTATTTCGTTTCAGTATCCACTCGTAGAGCTCTGTATGGGTATCTATGCAGTACTCGCGTATACCAAATACGTACTCGGGGGGTATTTCACCACTAGTGCGTGGATCGCATTTGCATTTGCGAGTGTAGTCGCGGCGATGATGATCGTGATCACCGTGTATGATCTGCGGCACAAGGTCATACCTGATGCGGTGGTGTACCCATTTATACTTTTATCATTTGCGTCTATCATATGGCGAGCAGCGGGCGGAGACTTTGATGCAGGAAAAGCTATTGTTGACGGTGTTGTTGTTGCGTTACCATTTTTCTTGTTGTGGTATTTGTCCAAGGGGCGACTCATGGGCTTTGGAGATGTGAAGCTGATGCTTGGTATTGGTTGGCTCGTGGGGCTCGTCATGGGGTATAGCGTGGTAGTGTTCGCATTTTGGATTGGTGCAGTGGTCGGACTTGTACTGATCGCTCTGTCTCGCAAGTATGGAATGAAAAGTCAGATACCGTTTGGGCCATTTTTAATACTAGGGCTCTTTATTGTCACCCTGTGGGGTGTTACACTAGAGACATTGTTCCCATTACTATGGTAAAGCACCGTTTTTACAACACATTGCAAGCTGGAGTCACTGTCATTGAGATGGTGGTTGTAGTCGGTATCATTGCACTCGTTTCGGGTGTGATGATTTTCAATTATTCTGACTTTAGTACCAACGTTTCTGTACGCAACCTCTCTCAAGAAATCGCACTCTCTGTCCGCAAGGCCCAAACCTATGCTACAAGTGTCCGACCAATCGAAGGGCTTAGTGGTATCAACAGTAAAACATTTCCAGGGTACGGTATTAGTTTCGGGGTAGCAGATAACCCAACTCCTGTAGATGAGAGCACCCCGGGTCCGCGACAGTTCGTACTGTTTGCTGATGTCAATACTGCGGCCAATGATCTCACCGGTATGAATGCATACGAAAAGGGTATTTCATGTGGTAATCCGACTTTTTTGGATGAGTGTTTAGAAACATTTACTATTACTACTGCCGACAAGATACAAAGTATTTGTGTTAACGAAGGTACGACTCGTTCTGCGTGCTATACAAACGATGCTCGACTTGATGTTACATTTCGTCGCCCAAGCCCTGATGCAGTGATTTGTTTGTCGACTGCAACTATTGATAGTGACTGTTCGATATCGTATGCTGTGATAGTGCTGCAGTCAGCAAAAGGGTTGCAACGAAAAGTTCTTGTTTGGAACACTGGACAAATTAGTGTTCAATAATCTATGAAAAAACCTCTTTCTCACAATCAGTCCGGATTTACGCTCGTGGAACTCATGGTCTCACTATCACTTTTTATTATTGTTGTACTTGCGTTAATCGGATCTCTATATACGGTCAATGATGCGTCTCGGCGTGTTCAGGCGATGCGTACAGTCATGGACAACCTCAACTTTGCAATGGAAAGTATGAGTCGAAATATTCGGACAAGTGAAAATATTTATTGTGGAAGTCAGTTGATGAGTAGTGTTGGTAATTGTCCACTGTCTCAAGATAGTGGTCCATATACCGCTATATCTATGCATAGTACACTAGGAAAGCAGCAACTAGTTGAGTATCGACTCAATAAACCATCAAGTGATGCAAACTGGGTTATCGAAAAAAGAAATACTGAATTAATACCAACACCAAGTGGTGGAGAGATCATTAACCTTCCTGGTGTTAGTGGGGAATGGATTGCGATTACTTCTCCTGAAATTAACATTGAAAAATTTAGTTTTTATGTAGAGGGGGCATATGGTGGTGATGGTATTCAGCCAAATGTTATTATAAAAATAGAGGGAGTTGCGGCTATTGCGGATGGTGCGACCGTACCGTTTTCTATTCAGACTTACCTTTCGCAACGTACTCCAGAAGTATATATAGGATCATGATACATCGACACACTACACATGCAGGATTTACACTTATTGAAACGCTTATCGCGATATTGATTTTGTCATTGACTATTGGAGCTCTGCTTACCTTGACTGCAGGTGGATTCTTTTCTATTCGATATGCAAAAAATGATATTGTTGCGTCCAACCTTCTCCAAGAATCTCTTGAATATATTCGTAACACTCGAGATACTGCAGCTCAACAAGGAGTTACATGGGATGATTGGTATGCCATGTATACATCTCAAGGGTGTACCGATGCTGATGGATGTGTGGTCAACCCGTATGCGGCTAGTACTACTGAGCGTGTTGTTGCATGTACAAATGAGTGCCCCAAGATAACATATTTTCCCGCATCAGGTTTTTATGGGTACGAAGCTTCTGGTGGTAATTATTTTGACCCATTCAACACTG
Source organism: uncultured Candidatus Saccharibacteria bacterium (assembly GCA_964432275.1). Classification (GTDB taxonomy): domain Bacteria; phylum Patescibacteriota; class Minisyncoccia; order Phycocordibacterales; family UBA9973; genus UBA4124. The sequence continues at coordinate 3,076 of CAYSMH010000003.1, forward strand.
ATACTCAGCCCTATGAGACATCATTTGTGCGCACTATTACTATGCGTGAGGTAACTGATCCATCAGAACCGCAGCTTATTATTACTGCTCGTATGGAATGGCTCAATGGTACCAATAGTAAGTCTGCGACCCAGAGTATTATTTTATCCAAATGGAACATGCTATGATGACACGCCCACGTATACAACAAGGTTTTGCGATGCTATTTACGGTCCTCATCGTAAGTCTCATATTGACTATTGCGGTGTCTATTTCGAACCTCACCCTCAGACAGGCTGTATTATCAAACCTTGCCAAGGACTCACAAATAGCATTTGCACAAGCAGACGCAGCTATTGAATGTGCACTTTATGAAGATACAGCACTTGTCGGATTTCCCCCGGGTTCAACAATACCTACAGGAGCAGGACTTTCTACTGATGTAACCCCTGCATTTTACTGTGGAGAGACTCTTATGGAGCTTGCTATTGATCAGAGTTATCAAGACTATTTTGTATACGTAATAAGTGATAATGCCTTTGCAGCAAATCAACCATGTTTCTCAATAACATTTGACAAGACAAATCCATCATTTTCTCGTGTAGAAGGTACGGGCTCTAGTATATGTGGTGCAAGCAACCGTCGCGTAGAACGCGCTCTTGAGGTAAAGTACTAGTATGAAAGAGGACGCACAACACAGAATGACAAAGCTCCGACAGGAGATACTTGCTCACGCGCGAGCGTACTACGAGGCCGATGCCCCGACAGTCTCTGATGCTGTATATGACTCACTCGTCCAAGAACTCAAGGCGCTTGATCAGCAGCACCCAGATCTGGCAGATCCCAACTTCGTCATTTATCGAGTGGGAGGTGCACCACTTGATGTCTTTGTAAAGGCTGCGCATGTGCGACGTATGCTCTCGCTCAACGATGCATTTTCATATGACGAAGTTCGTGCATGGGAAGCGCGCATTCGTAAATTAGTTGGAGACACACCGTTTCATTATTTTTGTGAGCTCAAGCTCGATGGTCTCGCAGTCTCGCTCATATATGAAAAGGGAGTACTCGTGCGCGCAGCGACACGCGGAGACGGCATGGTAGGTGAAGACATCACCCAAAACATAAAAACGATTTCGACTATTGCAATCAAACTCGACCAACCACTAACACTTGAAGTGCGAGGCGAAGTTGTCATGAGTAAAAAGACACTTGAGTCTTTGAATAAAAAATACGCAAAAACAGGCAAACCACTTCTTGCCAACACCCGCAATGCAGCTGCGGGTAGTCTACGTCAGCTTGACCCCCGTATCACACGAGAGCGCAATCTAGAATTTTTTGCATGGGACTGTATTGCCGAGACAGAGATTGCACTTCATTCTGACAAGCATGACTATCTACGCACACTCGGGTTTCCTGTTGCAAAACATGAAGCGATCTGTGATGACATAGAGAGTGTAGAGCACGCTATTGAGTCTATAGAAAAGATCCGCGATAACTTTGGTTACGGTACAGATGGGGTAGTGATACAAGTCAACGAACTCGCACTACACGAGATCCTTGGTGTTGTCGGCAAAGCTCCACGTTACGCGCTTGCGTACAAATACCCTGCTGAGCAATCAACGACCACAGTGACCGACATCACGGTACAAGTAGGGCGCACAGGAGTACTGACCCCACTTGCGCACTTTATACCGACGCTTGTTGCAGGGTCTACGGTGTCCAAGGCAACACTTCACAACATAGAGCAAATCGAACGACTTGATGTGCGTGTAGGAGACACGGTGATTATCCAGAAAGCGGGAGATGTGATCCCTGAAGTAGTCGAAGTGATCAAAAGTCTGCGTACCGGCAAAGAAAAGAAATTTATTATGCCGTCAAAATGTCCGATTTGTGGCGCACGTGTTGCAAGTAGAGACTCGGTGACCAAAGACAAAACAGTTGCATACTACTGCACCAACGATGACTGTCCTGCGAAAAATACACGAACCATTATTCACTCAGTGCAAGTGCTCGATATCTACGAAGTCGGTCCGAAAATTGTAGAAAAGCTTCAAGAAGAAGGACTGATCTCTGATGCAGCCGATCTATTTTATCTGACAGAAGCTGACCTTGCAGGACTTGAGAGGTTCGGAGAAAAGAGTGCGAAAAATATTGTTGATGCGATAGCTGCAAAAAAGAATCCGCCACTTGATCGCTTTGTAGCTGCGCTTGGCATACAACACGTCGGTGAAGAAACCGCGCGAGATATAGCGCTTCATTTTGGAACATGGGAAAAGTTTTGGAAGGCGAGTGCAGCAGACTTTGATGCGATTCCTAACATTGGTCCTGCGGTGACTGCGTCGATCATGGAGTACAAATCGAAACCCTCATCACAAGTATTTATCGATAAACTATTCGAAGCAGGTGTGAAGCCACAGACTGCAAAGAAAGTTGTAGCTGGCGTATTTACCGGTCAGACATTTGTTCTCACGGGCACACTACCCACACTCTCTCGTGATGAAGCAAAAAAGATTATTCAAAATCATGGCGGCAAAGTATCAGGATCAGTATCCAAAAATACGAGCTATGTATTGGCAGGGGAAAGTGCGGGTAGTAAACTCGATGAAGCAGAAAAGTTGGGAGTGAAAGTTATTGATGAAGAGAAGTTTTTAGGGATGGTGAAATAAAAAAGTAATACCATAAAGTATTCCCGATAAAATTATTTTCGCTTTTTTACAGAAAAAAAGAATAGATAAGTATTAATAAACCCAAGGCAATGTCCAGCTTATACCAGCTCTCTAGAAGCTTTAATCTCCAGCCCGTATAACGCGTATCATTTTTCATTATCCATAGATTTGCGCTACCCCAGCATACGCCGAAGAGAAACATTCCATATGCTGTAATCTTTTGACCAGAGAATAGAGAAACACTTTTAGATGCTACTAGGAACAAGCTAATTCCCATAAGAATTATTCCAACTGATGCTAAAACAGCTAATGCATATATTGCATATTTCTTTTTCATAATTTTAAATTTAGGAGTTTATTTAACAATAGCATAAATTTAATAGAAGTCAATATCATGCCCAAAATCCCTTATTCTGCTATAGTAATCACATCATGGATATCGAACAGGTAAAGAAATTGGCGCAGTTGGCGCGTCTAGATGTACCAGAGGCAGAGCTTGCACGCGTTGCGTCAGATATGGCGACCATCCTTGGCTTTGTGGATGAAATACAAAATGTTCAGATCGAAGCAAGTGATGCGGCAACAGGAGAAATGAATGTATTTCGCGATGATGCAGTTGCACCAATCACACCCGCGCATGACCTCGTCGAGGCGGCAGCACTGCACCACGATCATTTTATAAAAGTGCCCAAGGTTATCGGAGATTAATATGGAAACAATAGCTGATATTCAAAAAAGAATACAAGCAGGTGAACGCATTCTCGACATTGCTCGTGAGTACGAAGCCAAGGCTCGTGCAGATACACACAATATCTATCGAGAAGTATTTGATGATATCGAAACACAGGCAATTGCCGCAGAAGAACTTTTGAAAAATGGAAAAGGAACTGATCTCACTGGTGTACCTATCGCAATCAAAGACAATATATTGTTTGCCGGACACGCAGCTGGTGCCTCATCGAAAATCTTGGAAGGATATACTGCAAGCTACGATGCTACGGTAGTTGCAAGACTTCGTGCAGCTGGTGCAGTGATCATTGGTCGCACAAACATGGATGAGTTTGCGATGGGTTCTAGTACCGAGAACTCTGCATACGGTGTGACTAAAAATCCAATCAATGAAACCAAGGTTCCCGGAGGATCATCTGGAGGATCAGCAGCTGCAGTTGCAGCTGGACTCGCAGTCGTGTCACTCGGGTCTGATACGGGAGGAAGCATCCGACAACCAGCCGCATTTTGTGGAGTAGTCGGTATATTGCCGACCTATGGTACTGTGTCACGACATGGACTGATGGCAATGGGCTCGTCACTTGATGTGATTGGTCCATTTGCACATACGACAGCAGATGCACAGATCGTCTACGACGTCATCAGGGGTAAAGATCAGTATGACAGTACGTCTGTACAGAGCGGTGTAGCAAAACCTCTTACCAAGAAACTCGCGGTGCCCAAAGGAATATTTGATGCAGGAGGAGTAGATAGTGAAGTCAAGCACAACTTTGAGGAAATGATAGAGAAACTCAAAGCTGAAGGCTATACCGTTGACGAAATAGATCTTCCTCATTTCAAAAATGCACTTGCTGTCTACTACATACTCATGCCAGCAGAAGTCTCGTCGAACCTCGCACGGTTTGATGGTGTGCGTTATGGTCCGAGAGTTGAGGGTGGCAAGATCCGAGACTTGTACACGACAACTCGAGGGACCCTGTTTGGAGAGGAAGTCCGTCGTCGTATACTGCTCGGTACCTACGTGCTCTCACATGGCTACTACGATGCGTACTACAACAAAGCAATAGCAGTGCGTCATGTGATCAAGCGTGAGCTTGCAGATGCATTTGCTACCTACGATGCGATTCTTACGCCTACCACACCATCTCCTGCATTTGGTATTGGAGACAAGATAGCTGATCCTATCGCGATGTATCTCTCTGATCTGTACACTGTCCCCGCCAACATCGCACAAGTGCCCGCTATTTCTATACCCAGTGGTACGACCAGTAGTGGGTTGCCGATAGGTATGCAAATCATCGGTGCGCCGCATGCCGAAGATACACTGTTTGCACTCGGTGAGACACTCGAGCGAATCCGCTAAATATGCGATACTAGTACTATGCAATCAAACGTACCAGAGCCCATATTTCTCAACGTTGAGTATATCTTTTCGTGGCTGTGGGGACACATCTTTGGGCCACTGTTTTCACAGAACACGATCGCGTTCTTACAGTTTTTGCTATCGATATTGATCATCATCGGTATCACGATCATTTTGTACAGTCTGGTGCGCATTCATGAAATGAAGCAAGACGATGAACGCAAGTCTGCAAAAGCAAAAAAAGAAAAAAGTCCTGCACTAGTTTCTACGCAGGGCAAGGGGGGCGGTATGGAGTTACCAGGAGCTACTGCTGCGATGGGTGAAGCACAAATTATTGCTCGCAATGAAACATGGGAACATATTCGTAGCAAGCTACTTTCTGAGAGTCAGAGTGATTGGCGACTCGCAATCATAGAGGCTGACATCTACCTCGATCGGGTACTCGATACACGCGGGGTACCAGGAGACACACTTGGTGACAAGCTCAAAAATGTATCTCCCGACATACTGCCGTCGGTGCAAATAGCTTGGGAAGCACACAAGGTGCGCAACCGTATCGCGCATGATGGCGCAGACTTTGCGCTCACGATGCCTGAATCTCGACGTGTATTGTCATATTTTGAAATAGTGTTTCGCGACCTTCAGGTGATCGAATAACTTGCACATGTGTACATCGTCTTGTATGATGTGCATCTGTACACATATATCGCGGGGTAGAGAAGAGGTATCTCGTAAGGCTCATAACCTTAAGACCCACGTTCGATTCGTGGCCCCGCAACAATCAAGCAAAAATCCCTATACAACATAGGGATTTTTGCTATTGATGCCAATCATAATGGCGCGGACTGGTGGCCGAAGTGAGAACTGCAATTATCGCCCAGTATGAGCAAAACTTGCCGTGATACTATCTTCGGCATTCGGAAGCCGAACTGCCGTCATATTCGCCAGAAGCCGTTTTGATCGTATCACAAAAAAATAACCCCTGTAAAAAATACAGGGGTGAAGATTTGTAAAATCTTCAAAAACTTTTTCAATTCAATTTTATACCGAGAGCAAAGTACTAAATTGCAAACATAGCAGCAGGATAGCATAAGTTGAAGTCATTACTGGTGATATTAGTGTTAGCATGATCCCACCTATTAGCATTACCGCCACTCCAAGACAGGTAACGGACATAGAGTTCATTACGAGTTTCCTTGTAACAGCCCCGGTAAATGGTTCCCCAGAAAAGGATCTTTTTTGATTTCCAGTGTTCAGGAATGAATTCAGGGTGTTTCAACAGAAAGTCCAACACATTTGCGTTCAGTACTTTTTTGCCTCTCAATTCTCCTCGTAATGCCCAGCAATCGATATTGGCAATCTGCTGCTGACGTGCGAGATAGAGTACAACATTTGAAACGTCAAACTTGATAGTGCCGCCTTTTTGGTGTTCCTCTAATTTCAAACCGGTTGGAATAAACGGTTCTGCATCGCAGTCAATATCATGTTTAGTACCCTTTATTTCGTGGGTGCCATGCATTACGCCGAGGACCAATTTCATCAGATTTTCGTCTTTTGAAAAGTCGTCCATGTTTTTTGGTTCCCAACCTGCTTTTGCGGCTGAAATTGTAACTTCCCCCATAAGGGTACAGCCAAACTCATTTGATTTTGCCATTGTTTTAGATTTGTGACACATCCGCTTTTGGCGGACTCATCGGTGAAAAATGTATTAAAGAACTGCTATTATTATAGCACTACTCTACTATATAGTCAAGTATGTTCCCCACCTTCTTGATTTGTAATAGTAATTATATGTAACTTTAGTTTCCACCCACGGACGAACTCGTGCTATGTGTATTGAGAGGTGTCCGTAAGTTGGTTCGTTATATCAGTCACTGGAAGTATCAAAAAGGAGCTGAAAGTGCTAAAATCTCACCATGCCAAATCCAAAAGATGAGAAAAACACCTTTTTTGACTTCAGTAAACTCCCGCCAGAAAAGGGTATTCTCTTATTCCCGCTTTCTATCAGTCTTTTGCGAAACCGACAAAATGCCGATAATCTCATAAAAGATCTCTATAAGTTTTATCCGTCGAAAATGAGCAAACCTCTTATTGGTGTGAATTATGTCTACAGCGACTTCCTGTATCTGTATAGCAACAAGCCTGCCCCTGAGCTGAAGCAATCTTTTATGAGCCAGACCATAAAGCATAAAAACGAAATTCAGAACATCGTTAAGAAGAATCATGTTGATTTTCAGATTCAGCACGCATTCAGCTTTTCGTCATGGAATCAGTTGTATCTAGGCACAAGTGATTTTGAATTAGCCTTTGATAAAATCAAAAAACTCTACGCCGAAGATACTCTTTTTCAAAAATATGTAGAGGAAGACTGTGTGTCATATGGAAGAGATATGGAAGAAAATCAGACCAACTTCTTTTTAGAAGAAGCGCTTATGTTTTATATGATTCAAAAGAACCAAGTAAGGCTCCCAAATGAGTACATTGAAAATCATCAACAGTGGGTATTGCTTTGTTACCCAGGACGACCACTAAAAACAATTGTGTATCTAGCACAGCTTAATCCTTTGAAATTAGAATGGTCTGAAAATCCATATGAGAATGCATTTTACGATTTAGAATCAAAGCAGCTTATTGAGTACGATCGAGTTGATCTTGATACGTATACACTAAAGTAACCTTGGATTTATCTGGTTAGAATTGTTATGCAATAAAAAACCACACATGTTGTGGTTTTTTATTGCTAGAAAAATCTGGGGCTTTTTGATCAAAAGTGCTAGGATACGCATATTGACCATAAATTACTATTACTATCAATGGCTGCCACAGAAAAAACTACAAAAAATGTTCGGCGAAGTAATGTATTTTCATACATAAAAACGACACACGATTTGCTCCAGCACAGAGAGTTATTTCAAAAAGTTTTAGCCATACTGGGCGATTTGAAATCTATTCATCCAAAGCATACCTATACCTATCCCACAGAGGAACGAAACGATGATCTGGTCCAGCTTTTAATCGATCTCAAAATCGCCTCATACGATTGGGAAGAAATGGAGAAGCAAACGCACCGCGCGGTCGGAAATCGAATAATCGAGTTCCGTTTTGACGGGAGTAAAGTCATTGAACTTGTTGATCGCGTTTCAGGTAAGCATAGCCGTATACGGAAAGAAACTCTTGAACTTATTTCAAAAGATATTGGGGAGAGGTTTACGCTCAATAAGATTGTCGAGATATTTACCGACATTGGGACACCAGAAAGCATGTTTACTCAAGACACCAAATGGCGGGCTGTTTTTTATATCCTCTCCTTCTACACCACATCAAAAGATTCGAAAGATATTTTGATGTTCTTGAAAATACTTGAACGGTTCGTTCATCCACTTTCGTTTGGCGGCGATGAAACAAAAGCCAAAGAAACTGAAGAAAAATATAATAAATGGCTCAAGTATGACCGATTCGGAATAAAGACCGGCAAAGCGTTCATTGGTCCAACCGAAGAAGAAATTGACCTTGGTATGGATGAGTGGACCAATTCGGATGGCGAAAGCTTCGAAACAAGAGGATTGACAATATCACCAGATGATGTCGCTCGATTGTGGGTTTTTTGGACTCAGGTAGTCTTAATTGTGAGTGCGTATGAAGGCAATCAGGGACTTGACCGCGATGAGCTTGAGAAGCTGTATCTGGAACTCATAGCGAAAGCGGAGCAATTGATTGATCGGGGCGATCTCGGGGATTTAAAACAATCCTACAAACGACCGTTCAACAGTCTTGTAACTGCCGAGATTGAAGCACGGTCAAAAGGATTCAATAGCCCTTATGAACTAGCTGGTATTTTTCTGATTATAGTGGGTCAAATGCAACCAGATGCTACTGAAATTCAAAAAGAACGAGAGGAACATGCCGATCTGATCAAGCGTGTCGCCTCTGCAACTCGCGCTATTAGTGGAGAAAAAATCAATATTGCAAAATTATCCTACGAGCAAGCTCTTTTCATACTGAAACTATATGTGACTTATATCTCGAACATATTTGAAGCGGTCGCAAGTGGAAACGTAAAAATTACTGACAGTGCCCTTAACGCAAAATATATCCTATTTACCGACTCTGTTGAGCAAATCCTCAACAGGAATGATTTTGCCAAACTCAAAAAACAACAGCCTGATTATCTACCAGAACATCTCTATATTGGGGCGGATGAAATGGAAACATGGTTTGAGTATGGTGGGCAACCAGCCATCATGAGCTTTATCGGAGCAATCGAAAGCGCCTGGGTGAGAAGCGGGCAGCAATCATTTCCTATATCTCTCGCTCTCAATAATCAACTAACGGAAACAGACGAGATCATTTCTCGGCACAAGAAATATAAGTCAGAAAAATGGAAACAGATCACTAAAAACCTCGACGGCATGAAGGATGAGATGTTTGGTGGCAATAACAAAAAGGAGGAACCGAAAACTGAGCCCGATACACCTAAAAAAGTTATTCACGAACACCTCCATCGTTTCGAGAATAGCATCCAAGAAAAGGATATTGCATTCAACCACACGTTTTTTGAAGGCGACACTGAGGGAACGGTAGTTAAGAACAAAAAGAAGATTGTGCTTCCAAAGTTTCCTGCAACCCCCTACGAACAGATTTCGATCCGCTTTCTAACTGATCAAGATGTCCTAATCACAACCCCCAAGAAACAGGTTAGCTCAAACTATGAAGCTCTTGGGTTTTCAAATGACAAAGAGAAGAAGCCTAACACTGCATGGGTACTCTTATTACTTCTGGCAAAGAATGGTGGCGAAATCAAAACATCAAAGCCTATTCCTGATACGTTACGCCAACAGAAGCGCCAAATCTCTGATCAATTTAAGCTCATATTTAGAAACTCGCAGGACCCGTTTGAGGATTTTTCTGACACAAATTCTTATCGCTTAAAAATCAAGCTCGAAGTTGTTGGCAAAGATGAAGCCCCTGATCCGCTCGGTACCCAAGAATACCTCGATGAAACCATGACCGAAGGAGCAGAAAACTACGGTCGTGATTTCACGCAATTTTAACTAAATACAGAAACCCAATAAAACACTGGCTATAAGGCCAGTGTTTTTCGTTCATCGTGATTTTTCACCCTATACATATGAGAGCACAAAACTCTCATATTACTCACTAGCAATTATTACTATGACAAAAAAGAAAATGTCAGCGAGCGAGCAAAATCTGCTCAATGACCCGTCTGTTGTTTTTACAACGTATGACCTTGGTGTATCAGCCGCACTCCTCTGTGCGGATTTTGAGCTTCTGGCGGTCCAAAAAACCAATCCGCGCAAAGCCCTGTTCGTTTTTAAGAAAGAAAAAGGTATCGAAGATGCAGCAAATAGCTACTTCTCCGATCGTCTCAAAGTCAAAGCACGGTCGTATTTTGACCATCTCAAGGCACTCAAGAACAAACTCTACAGCGAATAGTTCATGGTTCTTTCAGACGAGAAAATCAAAGAGTTCCAAGAGTTATACAAAGAACACTTTGGAGTAGAGATCAGCAAAGCGGATGCCTATGAAAATGGCACAAAGCTTTTGCGACTGATCTCACTGATTTATCGTCCAATCGAACAAGATGAAGATGAGCTCAATGAGATTAACACCCGCTAAATCCAATGACAAAAATCAACCGCCAAAAAATCTGCGGTTCGATGAGCTACACCATCAACGAGATGTCAGAGTATTTGGGTATCAACAAAAAAACTTGCCTACGCTGGATCGAGAACGGACTGCCGATCGTTCCTGGCAGCAAGAAACCAATTCTTATGCTCGGCTCACAGATCAAGGAGTTTTTGCGAAAGAAAGACTCAAAGAAGAAAGTTGAGCTTAAGAGAAACGAGTTTTATTGCCTCAGATGCAAAGCCCCTCGGAGAGCAAAACGTGGCTCAATCAAGCGATTGGCGCATCACAAAACGAGCATTTGTAGTGTCTGTAGCGGGAAAATGAGTCGGACAATCTAACTCTCCCAAAAGGACTAAATGATATTCTCGATACCAACTTAAATGTCCATTATGACCCTCGTTATGTTCCTACATATTAACGACAAAAATTATCCATTATAAACACTAAAAAGTTACCCTATGACTACGCCACAAATCGAAGAAAAAATAACTCTCAACATCAGCGCTAGAAATCTACCATTTGTCATATCGGCACTTGAGTCAGAGATAGAGCATCTAAACAAAATCCAAAAGGCATGCGTCAAGAAAAAGCAGTTCCAAGCAGCAAACGATTTACTGCCCAACATCATGTTACTGGAGAATATGGTGAAATACCTGAAACCTTTCAAGCCCACCCCTTTACCATTCAAATAACCCATCCATGACAAACACTATGTATGAAAACGAAATAGCTAAAAGAGCTTTTTTCGAGCACTTAAAAGGGGCTAAAGGATTTTCGAGAAGTTCGATCCGTACCCACGCAGAGGCGGTCAATCAATGGGAAATCTTTACAAAAAATGATTACTTTTCTACCTACGATAAATCCAAAGCTACCTCTTTTACTGACTGGCTTGCTAGTCGACCAGCTAAAACAAAATCTGGAACGATTTCACTGGTCACGCAGTACAACTACCTACGTCGTGTAAAAAAGTTCTTTACATGGCTATGCGACCAATCAAAGTATAGAAGTAAGATTGTAAAAAGCGATGTTGAGTACTTGCGCCTTTCAAAAGCCGATGCTCAAATTGCACGTTCGGGGACGACAAAGAAAATGCCAACCTTCGAGGACGTTAAAAAGATAATCGAGAGTATTGGTGAAAAGTCTGAAATCGACATGCGTGACAGAGCGCTCATCTCCTTTGCGCTCATCACGGGTGGCCGCATTTCTGCCATAGTCTCGCTCAAGATGAAGAACTTTGACAAAGAGCTCAAGCAGATCGATCAAAACCCAGGAGACGGCGTAAAGACCAAGAACTCAAAAAGAATACTCACCACCTTTTTCCCAATCGGTTGGGACGAACCTGAAAAATACTTCATGGAATGGTATGACTATCTCATTTCAAAGGACTTTCAATCAGATGACCCTATCTTCCCAGTGACCGCTGGTTCATTCGTAAGCGGAGAACATAGCTACAGCAAGGAAACCGTTGGACAGGATGCCTGGAGCGGCACAGGAGCCGCACGCAAGATATTTGAGAAGCGATGCAAAAATGCTGGACTACCATATTTCCACCCGCACTCATTCCGTCATTTGGTTGTGAACATCCTTAGCAAGAAACGCCTCACCGAAGAAGAGAAACGTGCAATCAGCATGAACCTCGGACATGAAAATGTTGGTACAACGTTTGGATCATATGGCTACGGAAGTATGAGCAATGAAAGCGCGGTGAAGATTGTTCAAAAATTGAAAGACGTACAGGATGGCACCAGTAACAGCCTTATGTTATCAGAGCAGGAAAAAGCTCTGTTGGAGAGACTATTGAAGCGTATTTCATAAACTTGCAATGTAAAGAATAGTAAAGTATCATAAAGATATGGAAAAAGATTTTTACACAGCCCGAGATTTGGCCGATAAGCTTGGTCTAAACATTATGACGATCTATCGATGGATCGATGCGAAAAAGCTCAAGGCATACAAACTTGGCAAGGAGTTTCGCATTGAGAAAAAGGACTTTGATGCTTTCTTGAAAAAAGCGAGTACCAAATAATATGAATAATGAGTATTCAAAAATAAAATACTTCACTTACGCTCGCAAGTCGCAGGAGGGTGAGGAAAAACAAGTGCAATCAATCCCCGATCAATTGCGCGAGGCTGATGTTGTTGCAAAGCGCTATAACATAAAAGTTGTAGATGTTCTGACCGAAGAAGGTTCTGCAAAAGAGCCTGGCAAGCGCCCCATCTTTGAGGAGATGCTTGAGCGTATTAAAAATGGTGAGGCAAATGGAATTATTTGTTGGAACCTCAATCGTCTCTCTCGAAACCCAGTCGACAGCGGCAAGCTCCAATGGATGCTCCAACAAGGGCATATCCAATCAATACTCACACCGTCGCGGGAATACAAGCCCAATGACAATGCAATTATTTTTAGTGTGGAAAGTGGTGGCGCAAACCAATTTATTCTTGACCTCAAGGTTGGAGTAAATCGAGGACTCACAAGTAAGGTGAAGAAGGGGCAGGCGCCTGTCCGCGCACCGCTTGGGTACTTAAATACCAAGCACGAAGCTCGAGGTGAAAACTACATTATCAAAGACCCTGAACGATTCGATCTTGTCAAAAAAACATGGACGCTGATGCTCACTGGTGAATACTCTATTCCCAAGCTTCTCAAAATTGTAAACGATGATTGGGGTATGCGTACGCGCAAGTTCAAACATCATGGCGGTGGACCGATCAACAAAAGCACGATGTACAACATCTTTACCAATATTTTCTATACTGGTCTCTTTTTGTATCGAGGAGAAATAAGCAATGGTGTACACGAACCCATGATCACACTCGAGGAGTTTGATAAGGTACAGGTGTTACTTGGCCGATACGGGCGACCACGATCCAAGACCCATTCATTTGCCTATACGGGCACCATGGTATGTGCAGAATGCGGCAGCGGCATCACTGCGTGCGAAAAGACGAAGTTAGTGAAAGCTACTGGAAAACTCAAGAGTTACACCTTCTATTACTGTTCCCATCGCAAGAATGGGGTGAAAAACAAGTGTACCCAACGAGCGTACATCCCTTTGGAAACGATGGAAGAAATGATAAAGGCAGAGATCGATAAGTATACGATTTCTGAAAAGTTCCGTGATTGGGCTCTCCGTATTCTCCAAGAAGAGCACTCAGAGGAGGCCAAGGAACGTGAGGCGATCTACAGCTCCCAACTGGCCTCCCTTGAGGGTACCCAAAGGGAGCTAGATGCGCTTATAACGATGCGTATGCGTGATTTCATAAATGATGAGCAATACGTATCACGAAAGAAAGGCCTCACGGATAAAATCGTCATTCTGACACAGAAAGTCACCCAAACGCAGAAACGAGCACACAACTGGATGGAACACACTGAAGAGGCCTTTAACTTTGCTCATACAGCAAAGGCAAGGTTTGATAACCCTAAAACAACCCTAGATGAGAAAAAATCCATCTTTATGTCCCTCGGTTGGAACTACGAGGTGAAAGACGAAAAACTCTTTATAAATCAGTGTAAGTACCTAGAACCAATAGCAGAAAAACGAAAAGCCGTTGAAAGTGAAATAAGTCGGTTGGAACTGGGAAAAACCTTTGCCTTAAAAGGACAAAACACCCATTTAGGGGTGTCTTGTCCAGTTCTGCGCGAACGACGGGACTTGAACCCGCAACCTCCCGCGTGACAGGCGGGTGCTCTAACCAGTTGAGCTACGTCCGCAAATTGTTAACAAAGCCTTTCGGCCGGGTGTCGACGGGTGGGCACGATCCACCGACCTTAGCGTTATGAATGCTACGCTCTAACCAGCTGAGCTACGCCGACAATCTTGCAATGACAGGGCTCAAAAAATATAGCATATATCCACGAAAATTCAACACGTGCTATACTGTCAGTAATGAAAAAGTATGGTCTAATAATCGCGCTAACTATTATAGTACTTCCGGTATGTGCCTTTGCAGCGCCTCGTACACCTGCGCCAACACTGAGCGCAAAAGGTGTTGCGATATATGGATGGAATGAAGGTGATACTGAACCAACACCGTTGTATTTGAAAAATGAACATCGACTATATCCGATCGCAAGCCTCACAAAGCTTGTGACTGCAAAGGTTGCAGAAGAGTTGTACGATAAGGAAACAATATTTACGCTTTCTAAAAAGGCGATATCTACGTACGGTATTACCAATGGGATGTATGTCGGTGCACAGTTTACTCGAGATGATTTACTCAAAGCGCTTTTGGTAAATTCTAGCAACGATGCCGCAGCTGCGCTCATGGAACGAGTAGGGACAAAGACATTTTTGGAAAAAATGAATAATGTGTTGCATACCAACAAATATACGATGACATCATTTGTAAACCCGTCAGGTCTCGATCCGGTGCAAAAAAGTATAAAACCAAATCGGATGACACCATATCACCTAACCCGGTTACTCAACGATATCTACCGTTCAGACCCGCTTCTTGTGGATCTTATGTCCAAAGACGCTGTAGAGATAACCAACCTCAAGACCAATACAACTGCGCTACTGAAGCAAACCAATATTTTGTATCGAGATGAAGCATACAAAGATAAAATACTGATGAGTAAGACCGGACTTACCAACCTTGCAGGTCAAAACGTTGCCTTTATTTCTCCTGGTACTGATGAGTATGAGTACGTATCTGTAGTGATCCTCGGCTCCAAGAGTAGGGCAACAGACTCACGCAAAGTGATCGATTGGCTCACTAGTGACCAAAACTTCGGGGGATAGTTGACATATAAACCAAAGGGTGTTATCATAGCTCATTACTCATTTTGTGTTATAGGACTTCGCTGTCTGGATGACACGAAGAAATTAATTAAATAACACAATAATGGAACCTAACATTTCGCGTCCACGTGGACGCTCAACAACCCCTCGTCGTACTAGTTCATCAGATACTGCACGACCATTTACCAAACGAGCACCTCGCACAAGTGGTGGCTTTTCCCCTGGGAAAATCATAACCTCTATTGGTTCTGGTACTCGCTATGAAGGCAAGAAACCAAGCTATCCAAGTCGAGGGTCTGACTTTGGCGCAAGTCGTCCAAGTTTTGGAGGATCTTCTCGTGGAGGCTACGGTGCTAGTCGGGGCGGATATGGTGGAGGAAGTAGAGGGGGCTTTGGAGGTAGTCGCGGCGGAGGTCGTCGTGGGCCAAAGGCTGATTTCATCGATGAGAACCGATTCATCAACAAAGCAGCAAAGATCGAAGACGAAGTAGTATACACACCGACACACACATTTTCTGATTTCAATATTCACGAAACACTCGGTAAAAACCTTGCCAAAAAGAATTTCGTACACCCATCTCCTATCCAAGATCAAGCTATTCCGGTAGCACTTGAAGGTAAAGACATCATCGGTATTGCAGCAACAGGTACTGGTAAGACTGCTGCATTCCTGATCCCTATCATCAACAAGTTCGTAGATGATCGTATGCACCAAGCAATGGTGCTTGCGCCGACTCGCGAGCTCGCACAACAAATCGAAGAAGAGTTCCGACTCTTTACGGTTGGTATGCGACTCTACTCAGTATCTGCAGTTGGGGGTCTTCCGATCACCAAGCAGATCCGTGAGATCGATCAGGGTGTACACATCGTGATTGGTACACCGGGTCGCGTCAAAGATTTGATCGAACGAGGCAAGCTCAAACCTGCTGACTTCAACACGATCGTGCTCGATGAAGCAGATCGCATGCTCGACATGGGATTTGTGGATGATATGCGGCAGATTCTCGGTGCAATGCCGGAGTCCAAGCAATCAATGTTTTTCTCTGCCACATTCTCACCAGAGATCAAGCGTCTTTGTTCAGATTTTCTTCGTGATCCAGTCACTATCTCGCTCAAAACTCGTGATACCTCTGCAAGTGTTGACCAAGATATTGTGCGTGTACCACGCGGCACTGAAAAAATCGAAGTACTTCATGACCTTCTCAACAAAGAAGATTTCAAAAAGGTGTTGATCTTCCGCGAAACCAAGCGCAACACTGACGAACTCGCACGAGATCTCAAGAAGCGTGGCTTTGCAGCAATGCCGCTCCACGGTGACATGAGAAGTCGTGAACGTATGCGTACCGTCGAATCATTCTCAAAAGGAATGACCAAAATTGTGGTAGCAACTGACGTTGCAGCTCGTGGTATCGATATCCCTGATATCACACATGTGATCAACTACGATGTGCCATCAACATATGACACCTACGTACACCGTATCGGCCGAACAGGTCGCGGTAACAAAAAGGGAGTAGCACTTACGTTCGTTCGATAATTGAAAAAACACTATTTTGTGATATCTTTGATAAGACTTTATCCGTTGAAAAGGCCTACTTGGTTTTGATTGTTGTCCCAAAGAGTAGGCCGTACGGATAAAGTTATTTTTGCCGTTATAGCTCAGCTGGTAGAGCACTCCATTGGTAATGGGGAGGTCATCGGTTCAAACCCGATTAACGGCTCCAAATAAAAAGAGATTATCTTTCGATAATCTCTGTAATCAATTTACTGCGCAACTTTTCGGAACATGTTGCTTCTCATCCAATCACGATCAATGAGTGTCCGCGGGCCTGTTTTTACAATTCCAACAGGGATACCTGTCCAGTCTTCAAGACGTTCGATGAAATCCTCTATCTTTGAACTCAATGTTTCTTGTTCATAGACAGAGTGGTCAATGTGATCAAGGAATGTCAGCGCGATCTCGCTCGGAGCATTTATCTCGCATGCTCTCTTGATGCCTTGCCAGCTAAATGTTGCAACTCGACGAACAGTCTTGGTAACTGATGTTTTTTCAGTAATGTCATGTGGTGCACCAGAAAATTTCCTGACGTACTCCCAGTCCACCTCTTCTGAATCATCATCAAATGGCCCACTGTTACCACCAACACGGATGGGAAATGTACGAGCAACACCGATCGGTCTCACATCGTACGCATGTCCAGGCAATCCTGCTTCTGCGAGTAATGATGTCACGGTGGCATCTCGGCTTGTCGTATAAGGGAATGTCCCATGAAAGAGGCTTAGTCCAAATCCTTGCGTTCCTTCCAGTACAATGACTCCACCTTCATGTAATTCTCTCAGCATAAGGGGAATCGTGTCGGAAATGTAGTCTTTGAGCTCTGGAACATCTTTTGCAAACATACATCGAGGATCTCGCATGGCCCGGTCTGCAGCAGCTATACCAATACCAAGACCTGCCTTTGCAGAGGTACTTGCAATAGCTGAAGCAAGCCCAGTAGCACGCTCACGATCGATCTGGTCTTGAGTAATCACCATCGCATGTGCATCGATGTAGAGCCGGCGTTTGATAGATAACACTTTTTCAATCATTTCAATTTCTGGAAGCAGTACATGAAGACTGATCTGTGCACCTTTTCCGATGACGAGCTTTACATGTGGATGTATGCAACCACACGGTATTTGTCGCATGATATACGGTCCTATCGTGTGGCCCGCATTTGCAGCACCAGTGCGAACAATCATAGATGCTATGGTGCATATATATGCAGCTATTTCTCCTTTGCTTTCTGATCCGAATTGAAGGCCTGTTACAGGGATAATAGTTCCCAATCTTTCTTTTATCATATAATGATCATTTTTCTTAAAACTACTATAAAACGAGCAAGAGTCAAACCTTTGCACTTTCCCATTTTCATGCTATAAATAGTGCCTCCTAACGCCCGAAAATGGGCATTTATTTTATGGAAATACGAAACATCGCAATCATCGCACACGTGGACCACGGCAAGACAACCCTTACTGACAAAATGCTCGCATTTTGCGGCATTGTGCTCGATGGTGCATCTATGGACTCCAACGCACTTGAACAAGAGCGCGGCATCACTATCTATGCGAAAAACACGGCAGTCATGTACAAAGGTACCAAGATCAACATCGTCGACACTCCAGGTCACGCCGACTTTGGATCTGAAGTAGAGCGTGTGTTGCGAAGTATCGACTCAGTGCTCCTGATCGTCGATGCTCAAGAAGGCCCAATGCCACAAACACGTTTCGTATTGAAAAAATCTCTTGAGCTCGGGCTCAAGCCAATCGTCGTGATCAACAAGATCGACAAACCAGGTGCAGACTGTGCACATACTCATGATGCAGTGTTTGAGCTCTTTATGGAGCTCGGTGCTAGTGATGAACAACTCGACTTCACCACTGTGTATGCTATTGGTCGTGAAGGTGTCGCAATGAAAAATGAAACTGACGAACGCAAAGATCTTGAACCACTCTTTGAGACAATACTTGAAAAGGTACCGGTTGCACTTAACGACACTACCAAGCAGTTTCGTATGCAGGCGTTCAACCTTGCGTATGACAACTTCCTCGGACGTCTTGCTGCAGGACGTGTGTATGAAGGTGTCGCAAAAGCAGGAGATACTGTCTATATCAAAACTGATGGACGTGAGACGCGTACAGCAAAGATCGTCAAACTCTTTACATTCATGGGAATGAAGCGTGAAGAAGTGTCTGAAGCAGTAGCAGGAGACATTGTCATGATCGCAGGTATCCCTGACATTTTTATTGGAGAGACTATCTCTACTAACAAAGATGCGGAGCTTCTCCCTGCTATCACTATCGATGAGCCGACTATCGTGCTTGACTTCTTGGTCAACAACTCTCCATTTGCTGGAAAAGAAGGAAAATTTGTCACTTCTCGCCAGATCCGTGAACGACTTGAGCGTGAGCTTGAGACCAACGTCGGACTCAAAGTAAATTTTGATGCAAACCCTGATCGTATTGCTGAAGGCTTCACTGTCTATGGTCGCGGAGAAATGCACATCGCAGTATTGCTCGAGACTATGCGCCGTGAAGGATATGAAATCCAAGTATCACAGCCACAAGTTATCATCAAAGAAATCGATGGCGTGAAGAGTGAGCCGTTCGAAGAAGTCACTATCGATGCACCCGCAGAACACCAAGGCGTCATTATCGAGAAGCTCGGGATGCGAGGATTTATCATGGGCGACATGAATTTGAAAAATAACACCGTCCGTATGGTCTTTACTGGACCTACTCGTGGACTCCTCGGCTACCGCAACCAGTTCCTCGTAGACACCAAAGGTGAGGGTATTATGAGTGCTCGTGTGCTCGGGTTCCGTCCATACGCAGGCGAGATCACTCGTCGCCAGGTAGGTAGTATGATCAGTATGGAGAATGGCAAGGCGCTCGCATTTGCACTCTGGGGTCTCCAAGACCGCGGTACCCTCTATATCGGTCCCCAGACAGAAGTCTACGAAGGTATGGTGATCGGCAACACTAGTAAAGGTGAAGAAATGAAAGTAAACCCTACGAAAGGGAAACAGCTCACCAACATGCGTGCATCAGGTACTGATGAAGCGGTGACGATTATTCCACCGTGGACAATGACGATAGAGCGTGGGCTCGAAGTCATGGTAGATGATGAATTCCTAGAAGTGACACCGCTATCTGTACGTCTTCGCAAACAGTATCTCAATGATACTGAACGAACAAAAGCTCGACGACCGAAGAACCAGTAAATAAAAAAGCCCTCAAGATAGTAGTCTTGGGGGACTTTATTTTATGGCAAGATCCATTTTTTGCCTTTAAGAAAATAGTTATACTGATTATCTCCTAGAGTGACTGTTAGGTAATGACTATAAGCACTCAGTGAAGGCGCGGGATCTAGGGAGTAGGTACAAACTATGTTATGTTCAGCAGCAAAATTATCTACAACCACAGTTGCTGGTAAGGAACCGTAGTTGAGTTTATTGAGTAACTGCACAGATTCTTTCTTTGAATCCCTAATCTTTTTAAAGATAAGAAAAAGGAGATAAAATCCTATACATAGGAATGCCCAAAATAATAGGTTACTAAAGATTTTCATGATTTTTGTTTTTTGCAACATTACAACTTTTCTGATAGAATGTCAACCACATGAACGAAAAGCGACTCAAAGAATTTTGGGATAAGGAATACAAGGATCCGGGGATGTTTGCACTCTCTGATGAAGTGTCTACAGACCTCGTCAAATGCGTCCGATGGATGATGAAGGAATACGGCAAGGATGTATTTCGTCCCGATGTTACGGTACTGGATGCGGGGTGTGGCAACGGTCGCAACGTGCTGTGGCTCAACGACATGTTTCGCGTATATGGGTACGGCTACGACATTTCAGGGGAAGCTATCGCTCAAGCGCAAAAGCAGGCAGACAAACAACAGTGGGGTAGCAAGCTTACATTTTCTGTGCGATCGCTCGATGAGCTTATTCCTCTTGAAAATGAGTCTGTAGATCTGGTGATCGATGCAATGTCGTCACACTTTTTAAAAAACGTAGAACGTGCGAGATTTATCTCAGAAGTTGCACGAGTGCTGAAACCGCAAGGACTATTATTTTTCAAATCATTTTACGCAGAGCGCGATAGCCATACCAAAGAGCTACTTGAGAAACATGGTGCTGGTGAAGAAAACGCATACATTCACCCCAAGCTCAAAGTGTACGAGTACGTTTGGACCGATGCGGCACTTGCAGCATCGTTTGATGAACAGTTTATATTGATGAAGAAAGAGCTCTCAGGCAAGCACCATATCAAAGGCAAACCTGCCAAGCGGCGCTCTGTCGTGTGTTATTTTGAAAAAAAATAATAGCAAATCTAGGCTATACTATAGAAATGAAAGTGCGACCCAATGTTTCGCTACCACCTAAACCTCGAGGGCTGCTTATTTATGATGCCGATCGAGAACTCGATACGACACATCCATTGTGGAACGAAATCATGCTCTACTCAGAACGTCTCGAAGAAGTGCATGTGTTGGTATGTATAAAAAAGTTTCCACAAAAGGCAACCCGTGTAGTACATCTCAATACCAATACGTTCGTATATTATTTACCGAGTAGATGGTTGCTCTTGCGTCTCGGTACTATCCTACCACTCATTCGTTACAACATGGTTTGGAACAAGATGTTTCGTCCGCAATTTATTCTCAACCATTCAACTCATAGTGGTGCAATACTCGGGTTTTTCCTTTCTTTGCGATATCGAATTCCGTATGTTGTGTCAACGACTGGAGGCTTTCTCGAAGCTCCTATTCTTTCGCGTGAATTTCTCTTGCACTATGCGCTCATGCGCTGCGCACAGCAAATACTTGTTCCAGGAGAGAAGACTGCACACGACCTATCAGCACATACTGGAGTACCGAGTACTCGTATTAGTGTAGTACCACCTGCCGTAGATCTTTCATTTTTGGGACAAAAGGTTGATGCAGTAAGTTTTGCAAAACAGTATCCTTTTCACAACTTCTTTTTAATTACTCAAACATCAATCGGACATCGGCGAGATATCATGTTTCTTATGCGAGTGTTTCGGCGAGTATTGTCCAAGTACCCCAAAACAGCGCTTATTATTGTTGTTCCCCGATCACAGGTTGCAGTAGTATCCCACATTGTTGGTGGTCGTCATGCCGCAAGTGTATATGTGTACCCACAAGGCGATGAGATTGCGCAGATGATTGCTGGTGCACATGTTTATCTTGCTACTTCAGAAACACAAGAAACAGTACTTCCTATAGTACGAGCACTGTCACTACATATTCCTGTTGTAGCTACGTCAGTAGGTATTGCCAAAGACCTCTTTACGGGGACTCGGTATGCCCAGTGTACGGTAGCGGTAGGAGATGAAGATGCGTACACCAAAGCAGTAGTTGACCTGATTGAACACCAGCAACTACGCGATGAGTATCGTCTCAACACGACAACACTTATTGCAACATTTACTCCTCAGACGCCATCGGGGTATATTGCCGCAGTCCTTGCTCATGTGGTACAAGAAAAGGCATAGTATGGACAAAGAAGCCCTCACTGCACGTATTGCCGAGATAGAAGCTGCTATGATGGACGGCGCGTTTTGGAATGACGTACCACAGGCACAAGCACAGATCAAAGAACTCCAAGAACTCAAAGACAAGCTCGAAGGCGGTAGTATCTATGATAAAGGTGCGGCAATTCTTACGATATTTTCTGGAGCAGGTGGAGATGATGCAGAAGACTTTTCAGCAATGCTTTTGCGTATGTATACCAAATACATAGAACGCAAAGGTTGGAGTATGTCAGTAATTCATAGCAATACCAATGATCATGGTGGGTATCGCAATATTAGTATTGAAATCGAAGGTAAGGGAGTATTCGGTAATCTCAAAAATGAAAGCGGGGTTCATCGACTTGTACGCATCTCACCATTTAATGCAAATAGTAAACGGCAAACATCTTTTTCACTTGTTGAAGTTATTCCCAAGCTTGCCAAGTCTGATACCGCAGTGGTGATTGCAGATAGTGATCTTGATATCTCATTTGCACGAGCAGGAGGACCTGGTGGGCAAAACGTTAACAAGCGTGAGACTGCAGTGCGTATGGTGCATATACCCACAGGCCTTTCAGTACATGTCACCAGTGAGCGCAGTCAGGAACAAAACAGAGACAAGGCTCTCGAGCTTCTCAAGGGTAAACTGTATAAACGTCAAGAAGAAGAGCGTATTGCGAAAGAAAAAGGATTGTATATTTCCAAGACTACTGATATCGAATGGGGTAATCAGATACGTTCCTATGTGCTCCATCCATACAAAATGGTGAAAGATCATCGCACCTCTGTAGAAACAGGAAATGTGGATAAAGTGCTCGAGGACGGAGACCTTGATGAGTTTATAGAAGCAGAACGAGGTTTGTAGGTATGGTATACTACATGTCTCATGATCAAGTTTGTAAACGTATCAAAAGTCTATCCCAACGGCGCAGTTGCGCTTGAGAATGTTAATTTAGAGATCGGAACAGGTGAGTTTGTCACACTTATCGGTCCTTCTGGTGCAGGCAAGACCACCTTGACCAAAATGATTCTCGCTGAAGAAGAGCCGAGTGAGGGTACAGTATTGTTTGAAAACATTGATATCAACGCACTCAATCGTGGTGATACCACCAAGCTTCGTCGTCGTGTTGGTACTGTGTTTCAAGAATTTCGATTGCTTGGCAGCAAGACTGCGTATGAAAACATTGCATTTGCAATGGAAGCTGCAGGCAAAAGTGATGCAGAGATTACCTCAGATGTACCACACGTACTTCAGCTCGTAGATTTACAAGATCGCATGTTCCATTTCCCCAACCAACTCTCAGGTGGAGAAAAACAGCGTCTTGCAATTGCACGCGCAATCATCAATCAACCAGAAGTACTTATCGCAGATGAGCCGACTGGTAACCTCGACGAGGCAAATACTAAAGAAGTTATTCATATTTTGAAAAAGATCAACGATCTCGGGACAACTGTAATACTCACTACTCATGATCCACTTCTTATTCATGCGGTGGGCAAGCGACTTATCAGCATGGAAAAAGGGCGCGTAGTCGGTGACGAGATACGCAAGCTCAAGGACAAATAAGGTATACTATATATATGTTTTGGATCAGATTACAACGAGTATTGCGCAGTGGGTGGATCAACTTCCGTCGCAACGGGCTCGTCTCATATGCAGCTATTTTGGTAACGACTATTACGCTTTCTGTTGCTACGGGTATTTTTCTTGCGCAGGCAGTGCTTGCAAGTGCTATTACACAAGTACAAGAGAAAGTAGATATCGCAGTCTATTTTACCGTAGATGCTTCAGAAGATGGTATTTTGGCGCTCCAGGATACACTACAGACGCTTCCCGAGGTCGCTACAACAACTTATATTTCTGCAGATGAACAAGTTCTCAACTTCCGCGAGCGCCACGCAGATGACTATCTCACACTCCAAGCTCTCGAAGAGCTCGGAGAGAACCCATTTGGTGGCTCACTGCTGATCAAGGCAAAAGACTCAACTCAGTACGAATCCATCGCTCGTGTACTTGAAGGGGATAGTGATATTGCTCGAGACAGTGCATCTATTATTGAGCGTATCAACTACTCACAAAATAAACTTGTTATTGATCGCCTCAACATGCTTATTAACAACATTAACGATATTGGATTTGCGGTTACATTTGTACTCGGCCTCATTTCTATCGTGATTGTATACACGACCGTACGTCTGACTATTTACATCGCCAAAGAAGAAATAGGTATTATGCGTCTCGTAGGTGCAAGTTCACGCTATGTACGCGCACCGTTTATGGTGGGAGGTCTACTGTATGGATTATTCGCATTCCTAATCTCAGTTGCTATATTTTTGCCACTTACATATTTTGCAGGGCGACACGCTACTGATATTCTAGGGTTCAACATTTACACATACTACGTATCACACTTCTTTTCTATCGGAGGCACGGTGTTGCTTATTGGACTTTTCCTCGGAGCGATCTCAAGTTACTTGGCAGTCCGACGATACTTGGATGTATAACATAGTGAAGTAAACCTGGGTTGAAAAATCCGGGTTTTTACGTATAATGAGCGGACAAATTGCGGAATCGTCTAATGGTAGGACGCATCCCTCTGGAGGATGTTATCTTGGTTCGAGTCCAGGTTCCGCAGCCATTGACAGATAGCACGAGACGTGTTGAAATAACGATTCTCGAGCTAGCTCAATATACTATACTGAAATTGCTTACCCGCTGAGTGCGATAACCAGAACAAAAGACATCTAATTTTAGGTGTCTTTTGTATTTACGATATCTCATCATTTTAGGATAGTTCATTTAAAAACTTTTCCGCAGTATCTTTGGTAGGAGCAATATCGTATATCTCTTCTGGTGTTAAAATCAACAAACCTTTTACTACTCTATCTGGCAACTGTTCTTTTATCCATGAGGTTGCATTATCAAAATATTCTCCATCTGTTATATATTCAACATTTCCTTTTATCTGATACCCCATCATTTTTTTCCAGCATACAAGAGAAACCGAGGGGTTAAGAAGAATATTTGCTAGTGTTTTATCAAGAAAATAGTTTATAAGCCAAATTTTCCCTTCCACAATCCTTATTGAAGATACAGGAACAACGTTTATGTTTGTGCCATATGTTGCAAGTGCTTTTGATTCGGCAGATAAAATAAATTTTTCAATATCTTCATCAATTTTCATATGTTTTTATTCTTATTTATATTTATAAATAGTACTCCTAAATAAGGATAAGTCGATATTTCACACCTAAAATTAGAACCTTAATTCTAGTTACCTTTTAAGAATAATTGAAGAGTAGGCTATTACGATATTTAAGTATTTAAAATACCTTGACAATACCCCCCTGGGGGTATATACTCGGTACATGTCTACGAATAAAGAAAAAATGATACGCCGGTTAAAAATAATTGAAGGTCAAGTAAGGGGTCTTCAAGACATGATTGAAAAAGGTACATATTGTATCGACGTCATCACGCAGGCATCCGCGATAAAGCAGGGAATTTCCAATGTTGAGGATACTCTTCTTGAGCATCATTTGGGCCATTGCTTAATTAACCAAATTAAGGATGGAAAAGCTGATAAAGCTACACAAGAAATCATCCAAGTTTATCGTTTAAAGCGCAAGTAATTTAATAGAAATAATTATTTATATGAAAAAAATATCATTATATTTCGCAATTAGCATAGCAATTGTATCCGGGGTTCTTGGTCTTGTTATTGGGTATGCCCTTACTCCTGAATATAGAACTTCAATGTATGAAAAAAACACAATGGATTTAGGACGTGCTGACCGTACGTTTGATTTGCGTTATATTAACGCAATGATTGCGCATCATCGGGGCGCAATGCTACTTGCTGAGCAACTCCAAAAAAATACTGATAGACCTGAACTACAAACGCTCGCAGCTGATATATTGAAAGGAGAGCCTGTGCTTATTGAAGAGCTTTATACATGGAAAAAAGAGTGGTACGGAGATAGTAGAAAAGTGCGTGATCCTATTGTTGCAAACCTTGGTCCAAAAGATGAAAAATTTGACCTTAGATTTTTAAACGCAATTATTGCACACCATGAAGCTGGTATTGAGATGACTCAAGAAACACGTATTAAATCAAGTAGGGCTGAAATTCTTAATAATGCAGATGGAGTAGAAGCATTTCTCAAAGGAGGTATAGAAACACTTAAAGGTCTTAGGTCAACATGGTATTCAATTTAACTCATTACAAAGATATGAAAAAAGATGTCTATACAATAAAAGGGATGCACTGTGCAAGTTGTGCTTCCATAATTACGAAAACTGTTTCAAAGGTTCCAGGTGTGCGTGATATATCGGTGAATTTTGCGAGTGAAAAAGCGAATCTTTCGTTTGATCCGTCTGCTACCTCTATTGAAGTAATGAATACAGAGCTTGAGAAGTTAGGATATATGATTATGTCTACTGGTGAAGAAGAATCTGGAGTACATGATCATGCTAAAACTTCTGACAGCGAACTTGTGCTATTACAACAGAAAACACATTTTGTACTACCAATCACTGGCGTAATATTTATACTTATGTTATGGGATATTCTCGCACGGACATTTGTTCGTGTTCCAAATCTTCCTATACCTATGGATCTTTTCAATATAATAAACATGGTACTTGCAACAATAGTATTGTTTTGGGTTGGAAAACCATTTTTAAAAGGTGTTACAAGATTCCTTCGATATAAGGTTGCTAATATGGATACCCTTATTGGTATTGGTACGCTCACTGCATATTTATACAGTGTTGTTATAACGCTATTACCATCTATTCGCGACCTATTGCGCGTACCAGAATTCACCTATTTTGATGTGACTATTGTCGTGATTGGATTTATTACACTTGGAAAATACTTGGAGGCTCGATCAAAAAAGAAAACAGGGGATGCGATTGAAGCTCTACTCACGCTTCAGGCAAAAACCGCCCTTATTATTCGTCAGGGAGAAGAAGTTGAAATTCCAATCACTGAAGTGGTGCATGGGGATCTTATTGTTGTAAAGCCCGCCGGTAGAATCCCAGTTGATGGTGTTGTTGCTGAGGGGTCTTCATATGTGGATGAATCTATGATTACTGGCGAGCCAATTCCTGTGGAAAAAGGGGAGGGAGATACTGTGGTTGCAGGTACGATGAATACTACAGGGTCATTTACATTCAAGGCAACAAAAGTAGGAGCAGAAACTATGCTTGCGAATATTATCAAAATGGTAGAAGAGGCGCAGGGAAGTCGTGCGCCAATTCAGGCGCTCGCCGATAAAATCTCAAGCGTGTTTGTTCCTATTGTTCTAGTCATTGCCTTTCTTTCACTAGTTGCATGGCTAACTATTGGCTCAACCTATCTTGGCTTCTCACAAGCACTTTCACTTGGAATACTTTCGTTTGTAAGTGTGCTCGTAATTGCGTGTCCATGTGCGCTTGGACTTGCTACGCCGACAGCAATTATCGTTGGGGTCGGTAAAGGGGCAAGGAATGGCATTCTTATCAAAGACGCTGCTACGTTGCAGAAACTTCACGAAGTTACCACGGTTGTTGTTGATAAGACAGGGACTATTACAAAAGGAAAACCAGAGCTAGTGTCTATAAAAAATCTTTCTGATCGGTCAGATGAAGAGATTATTGCACTACTTGCTGCGCTTGAGAAAAAATCTGAACATCCTATTGCACATGCAATTGTTTCGTATGCGAAAGAAACAGATATACAAATTCCTCCAGTTGGATCATTTCAGATTGTAAAAGGTGAAGGTATTCGTGGTTCAATACTCGGAATAGAATATTTTGCTGGTAATATCCGGCTTATGGAAAACCTCAAGCACGCTATAGACATATCAATGATTGAGGCAGAGACAAAAACTGGAAAAACACCAGTGCTACTTGCTACGAAAGAAAAAATACTTGCAATCGTTATGGTTGCAGATGCGGTAAAGCCTGAAGCAAAAAATGCTATACAGGAGCTTCATAAGAAAGGAATTAAGGTTTACATGTTAACTGGAGATAATATAAATACTGCGCAGTTTATTGCTTCTTCTGTGGGAATAGATGAGGTCATTGCCGAAGTAACACCTGAAGATAAACTCAATACAGTCAAAAAATTACAATCATCGGGAGAAGTAGTCGCAATGGCTGGAGATGGAGTCAATGACGCTCCAGCTCTCGCTCAAGCAGATGTCGGTATTGCTATGGCAACCGGGACAGATGTTGCTATAGAGAGCGCGGGAATCACACTCTTGCACGGTGATATTACAAAACTTGTTAAGGCAATCAATCTTTCAAAGATTACGATGCGTGGGATTAAGCAAAATTTATTCTGGGCATTTATATATAATATTGTAGGGATACCACTTGCGGCAGGTGTATTTTATCCACTATTTGGATGGCTGCTCAATCCGATATTTGCAGGGCTTGCAATGGCATTCTCGAGCGTGTCGGTGGTAGGAAACTCATTGCGGTTAAAAGCTAAAAAACTATAAGTATGAATAATACAGAAAAACAAACATATACATTTCATATACACGGTATGCACTGCAAGGCATGTATTCTGCTTACAGAGGGGGAACTGAATGAACTGCCGGAAGTAGAACATGCACACGCTAGTCTTTCGAAACATACCGTCACGGTGACAGGTATGTTTGAGGGTAAAACGCAGGAAGAATTAGCAGAGCGGTTTACTGAAGTACTCAAATCTCATGGATATACAGTCTCTACTCAAAAACAGAATGCGGTAAAAACAAAACGAACACGCGAGTTTTCGATCGCCATTCCTATAGCTATTGTATTTGCTGTACTATTTGTACTTTTGCAAAAGATGGGGATTGTAAATCTTGTTGATGCAAGTAATGTGTCGTACGGGACTGCATTTGTGATCGGTATCATAGCCTCACTCTCAACATGTATGGCAGTAGTTGGTGGACTCGTGCTTTCAATGTCGGCTACATTTGCGAGAGAGGGGGATAAAATTCGTCCACAAATTTTGTTTCAACTAGGACGTCTTATCTCATTCTTTATTCTCGGAGGTGTTATTGGTGGAATCGGTTCAGCTTTTGCGCTCAACACAACAGCAACATTTATTCTTGGTATCGTAATCGGCATTGTCATGCTTCTTATGGGGTTAAACTTGCTCGATGTTTTCCATTTCACAAAAAGATTGCAGCCGGGCATGCCAAAAATGATTTCGAAGAAAGCATTTTCAGTAAGTAAGCTGACACATACGTTTACTCCTTTTCTGGTCGGTATTGCGACGTTCTTCCTTCCGTGCGGCTTTACTCAGTCAATGCAGATATACACTCTTTCCACGGGAACCTTTATGAAAGGCGGTCTTACCATGCTTGCATATGCACTTGGTACGCTCCCTGTACTGCTCCTTGTGGGGTTTAGTTCATTTAGTATCAAGAAAAGTTCTCGTGCAGGAATATTCTTTAAATCTGCAGGATTGATTGTTATACTGTTTGCACTGTTCAATCTCATTAATAGCTTGGCGGTAATTGGTCTTATTCCACCTTTATTTAATTTATAGCTATGAAAAAAAATATTCTTGCAATCTCTATAGGTATCGTAATTATTGGGTTCGGAATACTCGTAGCGGTAAATAGTGCGCCAAAAGAAGAAGAGGTGCTTATAAATGTTGTTACTGTAGTTGATGGAAAGCAAATTATTGATTTACGGGCAAAAGGAGGGTTTACTCCTCGTAGTATTGATGCAAAAGCTGGAATTCCTACAGTGCTTCGTGTTACTACAAAAGGTACATTTGATTGTTCTTCTTCCGTACGAATTCCATCTCTGAACATATCACAAAATTTGCCACAAACAGGTGTTACTGAACTTGATCTCGGGATCCAACAGGCGGGGGTACTAAAGGGTAGCTGTGGAATGGGTATGTATCCTTTTGAAATTAATTTCCAAGCGTAGATGATTTATAAATTTAATAAGTTAAAATATACTATATCTATGAATATACAAAAAATTGTACTTATAAAATTGAGAATCGTAATGGCACTCATTTTTTTGTGGGCGTTCTTTGATAAGGTCTTTGGTCTTGGATTCGCTACTAAACCAGAAAATGCATGGATAAACGGAGGTTCACCAACAACAGGGTTTTTATCGTTTGCAACCAAGGGTCCTTTTGCTGAATTTTTTAAAAGTCTTGCTGGTATACCAATTATCGACTGGCTTTTTATGCTCGGCCTACTTTTTGTAGGAATTACTTTTCTTTTTAATCGATATGTAAAATGGGGAGCAATCGCAGGTGCAGTAATGATGTTCCTTATGTACCTTGCAGTATTTCCTCCAGAAAATAACCCACTCCTCGACGAACATATTGTCTATGCACTCGTACTTTTATTCATTGGTTTTATAAAAAAATAACCTAATTACTTAAATATATTTTCTTGTTATTCAGAAATATCTTCCCTTGCAGGTTGTTGAATATCTCTCGCTTCTCAAATATTGTTCCTTCTTTTAATATAAACTTTGCGTAGTTACGAACGTCGACATCTTCAATTTGTATATCGTCTTTAATACCCAAAATGCTACGTTGGAATTTCTTAATTCTCGTTATTTCATCATTAATTTTATCTCTCATACCGACTTTGTTTAAATTCACCTTATCAAGAAGGGTAGCAAATTGCTTAATCAAATCCTCTTCATTTAGATACCCACCTTTGCAGTTCCTATCTTTCGACCTCGTACAGCCATAGTACACATGTCGATTTACTGTTCCATTCTTAAGCTTTTTAAATTTCTCATCTGCGCAAATTCCTGAATCACATAATCCACATATCATGAGCTTGGTGAATGCAAACTCTTTGTTTTCAACTCTTAGTACCTGACTTTTCACTTGTGCTTGTACTGCGTCATATAGTTCTTTTGTTATCAGTGCTTCATGTTTTCCTTGATACCAGTTACCGCTTTTAAGAGGATATTCAAATACTCCATAATAGAATGGATTTTCTAATATGCGATAGATATTTCCTAAACTTATATTCTTGTTTCCTTGTAATGTCTTGAAGTTCAAATCAAACTTTAACCAGTGGTGCAGCTTTCTTCCAGTCCATTTTTCATATGCAACTTTCTCAAACATCTTCTTTACAATTGGTCCTCGGTCTGGATCAATGAGGGTCTCACACTTTCGATCCATTCGCTTTTCTTTCAAGTATCCTGTTGGAGCAGGGGCAGGCCATAATCCCATTTCAACTCGTGTTTTCAGTCCACGCTTTACATTTATACTTTTATTATCATTCTCAAGCTTTGCTTGCGAACAAAGAATCATCAGGAGGAATTTCTCGTTAGGGGAGTTACGAAACTGCTGCCCATACGTTCGTATTTCAATCAGCTTTTTCTCATCCATTAAATCAACTACTGATCCTAAATCTCCCGCATTTCTACTCAATCTATCAGGTGCCCAAGTTAATATGCCTGTATATCTTCCAGATCTGATGTCGCTCAGTAATTCTTTAAATACTGGTCGTTGACCAGAGTCTTTCGCAGAATGAGCCTCTCTCCGAACGTCTATTATTTCCAACCCATCTCGCTCTGCAATGGCCATCATTTCTTTTACTTGAGAATCAATGGAGAGTGCTTGTTTTTCATCTGATTCAGTTGATTTTCGAGCATAGAGGCAGTACTTCACCTTTTCTGCTGCTATAAGAGCAGGGAAGCCCGTTTGGGCTGTTTTAGCCAGTATTTCCATATCTATATTAATGTCAGACCAGTTGCGGAAGTAAAGCTAGACCATTACTCGGCATCACTTTACAAAATCTGTAAAGCATGCTATAATACGACTAATAAGTTCATTGTAATTTAGCTTGCGAATGGTCATAGCTACGAGGTTCTGATTTCTCGGAATTTCATAGCTATGACCACGAATTGGTTGTAGTTCTGTCCCGGAGTAGGGAAAATTAAAACCATAACGACATGGAAAAAACATTTGCATCTGCGGATCTCACCGCAGGACAACTGAACGCTATTGTAAAAAAGCTTGGCGGTCATGAAGGTGCTTTGAAATTTTTACGCGGCGAAACTTCGGTTTCCGAACCTGAAAAAAGCTGGCGTGAGCATGACGGAGTGATTTACTTCACCGTCACTTCCGATGGTGCCACCGGTGCCGAATGGATTGCCCGTCTTGAGAAAGGTGGATACCGCGTTGGCGATTACGCCAAGAGCGTTCTACTTTCAAAAGATTTTAAACCTACAAACGGTGTTACAACCGAAGTTGGAGTGTTGAAGGGTATGCTGTTTGAAGACAATCAACGCATTACCAAAAACATCCGTAAAAATGCCGAAGATCGCAAACTGGAAACACCAAATGCAGAGATAGCTTGCCTTATCCGTGAAAAATTCACTGATGAAGACATCGAAGCGATGGGTTTATGGTGGATCGTTGCAATGCATGAACCGATCAATGATTCCGGTGGTGATCCGCGCTTGCTCCTTGCGGACCGTAGTGACGATGGGCGTTGGCTGAACTCGGCGTATGGCATGCCTGACTTCAGGTGGATCCGTGGGAGCGGGTTCGCGTTTGCTGTTTCGCAAGTTAGTTCTCAAAACTAAGACGCTGATCACTTCAGCTCTTTGAATTTAGTCCTTAGCCCTTGTTCCGCTACCATATTTCTGGTTTGGAATGAGGGCTAATTTTTTTTGCATAAACTTGTATAATGAGTACGGTAATAGGTGTAGTGCGGACGGCAAAAAGATTTATTCTGGGCTTTCCGCTACCGAATCCAGTATCCATACATCGAGAGTACTTAAGGTCACGGCTTCAGGTAGAGTGGTGTATGCAGAAACTTCAAAAAATGAAGATACTTGGTGTGAGAGATTAGGGCATTACGATGCCAGATACAATACAACCCTGAGAGTATTCGAGGGGTGGTGATACAGAAGATCTCTTGCACATTCCGATGGTGATCCGAACTTGCTCAACGCGAACCGTAATGACGATGGGCGTTGGCTGAACACGGCGTATGACAAGCCTGACAACAGGTGGAACCGTGGGAACGGGTTCGCGTTTGCTGTTTCGCAATTCTTTTCATTTTCTCTCCCAATACTTACTGTTTGGGAGAGTTTTGTTTTGTGAGTTGGCCACTCCAACCGCCTAGCATTCTGCCGGCTTCATCAAGCTTCACCGAAAGTGCAATATATTTTTTATCGTCAATTGATTTAGTCTCCCAGAGTACAAGTAGTAGTAAGCGTAGAGTGTCAGCTTTTCTAATGGCAAGACGCACATATGGGTGCTTTTCCTCCCGTGAGAGAAAGCTTGCGGCAGAAATTGCTTCTATTATTTCGACAAACAAAGTATCGATGCGTTGACCAAGAGAAACGGGGAGATGATTTCACGGTCACAAGCTCCGCACTTTAGTGCGCAAACAAAACTTCCGCTCTTTAGGCGGAAGTAGTTTATTTAAAAGTCCGTCAGCAGCAGCTACCATTACTGGAAGATCAATAAATGGATGGACTGCATGGAAAGATGAGCATGGAATAACGTTAAATGATAATTTAAGACAATAAATATAGAAATCAAAATTTTACACACAGCTTATCAGGGCTATAATAGAATTATGGATAGGATATCTTCAAAAATAGCACCAATAGCCGGTATTATCATTCTGGTAAGCTATATATGGATTGCTGTATTTGGACTTCTCCAGACTGCTCATGCTTCAAATAGTCATACGCATTCAGCCTGTCCTTATATGGTTGGCCAGCATTCTATTTGCTCCATGGATGTGTTTGACCATCTTCAAGCATGGCAGGCATTCTCTACAGTTACTGTGCCCGTATTAGAGATACTTGCTCTTGCAGTACTTTTATTTGTCACTGCATGGTTTTTACACGCACCACCACCCCTGTTAGGGCATTTATATACTAAACAAACTTATAGCCAAATACGTGAACCGTTATATCGGCGACTATTTTCGCGTGGTATTCTTAACCCAAAAGCACCCTAATAAGCACTCTGTAATATTTATTATCATTTAACTTAAATTAAAACTTATGGAACAAAATAAAATAGTAACAGGAGTAATCTGTTTGGTTGCGGGGGTACTTCTCGGGGCAGTTATATTCGGTGGCAAAGGTGATACTGCTCCTGCAATAAGTAATACTAATAATACTCATCATGTCATGCCGGATGGTTCTAATATGAACAACAGCATGGATATGGCCTCTATGATGGCAGGTATGAACGCAAATCTTTCAGGAAAGACTGGAGATACGTTTGATCAAGCATTTATCACCGAAATGATTATGCACCACGAAGGGGCAGTAGAGATGGCAGAGCTAGCTTTAACGAATGCTAAACATGCAGAAATTAAAACACTGGCTAATGCAATTATTTCTGCCCAGAATAGTGAAATTGCTCAGATGAAAACATGGCTTAAAAACTGGTATAAGGTAGAAACACAATAATATGAAAAAAATAAGTTTCGGAAGTTGGATAGGGATACTACTTATAGTATTAATTGGATTTGCTATATGGTGGACACCAAATGCTAAAGAAGCAAAGATTGAGCAACAAAAAGAACAGACCAGTCGCGAAGTTGCGTTATTGTGTACAACAGATATGGCAACGCAATATCATATTCATCCCGAGTTACAAATTCTAATAAATGGAGAAAATAACTCTATTCCAAAAAATCTCGGCATTAAATCAAATTGTATGACCTCAATTCATACACATGATGAAATAGGAGTAATACATGTTGAAGCCCCAGTACAAAAAGACTTCACACTCGGAGACTTCTTTGCGGTATGGCAAAAGGATTTCTCAAAAAGTAAGATTCTTGATTACGTAGTAGATGAACAACATGAGATTTCTGTTACAATTAATGGCGTACCGGTTGATACGTTCGAAAATACTATTCTTGGTGACAAAGATAAAATAGTCATCTCATATAAAACAAAATAATATGTTTACTTATATACTATTTGAAATAATCGCAGCCCTCGTTGGAGGTATTGCCATTATTATAATTCTCGTACAATTGTATAAGAATAAGAGTGTAAAAAATTTCTTCAAAAAGAAAGTCGTTATAATACCCCTAGTATTGTTGGTCACTGCTTTCTTTGTTGGACTACTTGCGAACCGAACGTATCCACCACATTTTGCAATGCCAGCATGGATGAATTCTCATGCACCAGGCGGCGTTCCAGCATCAATTCCATTCCGTAATATCGTTGAATTCTTCACCTATAAAAACCGATTTGAAAAAGTGGCTGATATAGGTGCAGATCCGAATGCGGTCCCAGAACTTGCAGAGCCAGATCATGATAATGTGGTGAAGATAAGTTTAACGGCAAAAGAAGTCATCTCAGAAATTGCTCCAGGTATTTACTATAACTATTGGACATTCAATAAGCAGGTTCCAGGTCCGATGCTTCGGGTTAGAGAAGGGGATACTGTCGAGCTTACACTCAGCAATGACCCGAGCAGTTTGCATGATCATAGTATTGATCTGCATGCAGTAAATGGTCCGGGCGGAGGGGCGGAATTCACACATCTTAAACCGGGAGAAACAAAAACCTTCCGATGGAAAGCTATGAATCCTGGATTGTATATTTATCACTGTGCGATGCCGAATGTGAGCACGCACAATTCTCATGGACAATATGGACTCATATTGGTTGAACCAAAAGAAGGACTGCCTCCTGTTGATAAAGAGTTCTATGTGGTGCAAGGAGAACTTTACACAAATGGGGAAATTGGAAAGAAAGGTCTTGTCCCTTTTAATTCAAAAGATCTCATTGCGGGAAACCCAAATTACGTACTATTCAACGGTCGTGTAGAGTCTACACCTCGTATGGCAGCGGAAGTTGGTGATAAGGTTAGAATCTATGTTGGAAATGGCGGAGTAAATCTTATCTCATCGTTCCATGTCATAGGTGAAATCTTTGACACTGTCTATCCAGAAGGCGCAATAGGAAAAGAATCAGCAAAACTCCAGAACGTTCAGACAACAGCTGTTCTTCCTGGTGGTTCATCAATTGTAGAATTCACAGTTGATTATCCTGGCAAATACCTACTTGTCGATCATGCACTAGCACGATTAAATAAAGGTGCATGGGCAGTACTGGAAGTTACGGGTGAGAAAAACCCTGAAATTATAGAATCGGTAGGTGATACCAATCACGATCATACTCACTAATACAAAAACACCAGTCGAAAGCTGGTGTTTTTGTTATGAACTTATTGCTGAGGATGGCGCTCAAGAAAGTCGGATATCATCGCTTCTTGCTGTTCTATAAACTCAGGTCCATTGTGTTGTTCAAGGTATTTACGTAAGAATCCTACTTCTGCTCGTAAAGCCATTAGTACACCTTTATCCTCTCCAAAACGAGTGGTTAATTCTTTTACAAATTCTTGATAAGTCATAATAAGATAATATCACTACTATTTTAAAAGTTACAATAAGGCGTAATTTAGACAACCCACCCTGTGTCACTTTTGTAACTTTTTAAGGTGCTCGAGACGCGTCGAAATGATATTATAAAATCATTAAAAATAACCTTACAGGGCAAAGCTAGCCATGGTTCTAGCTCGAGACGGCCAGCAGTTATAAAAATACCGGCTTAGATGAAATAATATACGACTCCAGTCGTCAAACCTATATATGAAAACAAAACAATTTATAGTACTTGCGGTTGCGGTGATAGTTGTCGTCATTGTGGCGCTTGGCATTGGTAAAAAGCAGGTAGTAGAAGAGCGTGCGTCTATGGTGGGGTGCTATGTGGCAACACTTGGTAAAGATGTCTATACACTCACCATCACGTCGGAGCAGCGAGGTACAGTGCTCGGTACGGTGTCATTTGATAACTTCGAAAAAGATAGCTCAAGTGGCACATTTGTCGGTACGTACAACGATGGTCTGCTCGTGGGTGACTACTCGTTTCAGTCAGAAGGTATGTCATCCGTGCGACAGCTCGCATTTCAGAAAGTAGATAATGGTTTTGTGCCAGGGTACGGAGAAGTAGTCGTGGTTGATGGTCGTGAGACATTTGTAGATAGTACAAACCTCTCGTACGACAACTCTACAGTATTTATCAAGCAAGCAACCTGTGCTCAATAAAGCTTGTGAAATAATGTCTACTACACCATAAAGTTGACGAAGTAGTATTCACATTTCTAATAAAAATCACACTTACCGTATCGTGATATAGTACAAGTACATAGTAGTAAGATGGATCGCGCCGGATGCTATGCATTAGTATAGTTATTTTGTATTTTTGAAACCATTATGAAAAAAATCTTAGCAACAGGGGCAATGCTCGCATACATCACGTGGTTTAACTCCGCTGGTGCACTGGCGGCGACCATGCCTGAGATAGCAGCCAGTGAAGTACAGGGTCCTAAACATCATCAAAACATGCGTCATACCAAGCATGCGCATGACAAGCTTATGCGCTTGGCTGAAAAGTTTGAGATAGATCATATAGAACTCGAGCGTGATTTGCAGAGTAACAAATCAATCAAAGAAATATTGAGCAAGTACGGCATCACCAAAAATCAGTTTCGAGAAGTGATGGGCAAGCGTCGCTAAAGCAGTGTATACTGTACCTATGACTACACTCGCACATGCAGACATGTTTTTCTTTATTTCGACGATTTGCTTTGTGCTTCTAACTATTTGTGGAGTTGTATTACTTGTGTACGTGATTGGTATTGTACGTAGTATCAAGAAAGCTTCAGATGCTATTGGTACAAGTTTGGCAGATATGAGTACCGAAACCAAAGCGTTTATCAAGGATATTCGTGAGAGTATGGTGTACCGAATGTTTTTTGGGAGCTCACGCAAACGAAAATAAGGTATACTGTAGGTATTACTAGCACAATACAGAACAGTTATGAAAAAGAATACAACCACAGGTGTCTCAAAAGGAAAGATAGTAGCTATTGGTGCAGGAGTAGCAGCACTCGCAGCAGCGTCATACTACTTCTTTGGCCCTCAAGGGAAAAAGAATCGTGCCACTGCAAAAGGATGGATGATCAAAATGAAGGGTGAGATCGTAGACAAAATGGAGGACGCCAAAGAAGTCACCCAGGAAGTCTATGACACAATCGTCGACAAGGTAGCAGCTGGCTATGCCAAGAACGCCAAGGCACATCCAGAGCTCGCACTCTATGTCGATACTCTCAAGAAGCAGTGGAAAGGTATCGCAAAGTCATTTGCTCCCAAGAAAAAAGTAGCAAAAAAGACAGCACCCAAGAAGGTCGCAAAGAAGGTGGGGAAAAAGTAATTGCACTACGGTACTCACGGGCTATACTGAGAGTGTTACTAGACAAACAATAATTCGTCATGCTTACAACTATCGCAGTTATCTTGCTCATATTATGGTTGCTCGGAGTAGTGGGACTCTACACGATTGGTAGCTTCATCCATGTACTCCTCGTAGTCGCAGTGATCATGATCTTGATCCGACTTATTCGTGGTCAAAACCCTATAAAGTAGATAGAAATAGTACTCTCGCAAAAGGCCCTCTCGGGTTTTTTGCTTTGTGGTACGATATGGCCATGAATGCCACAGAGCATACCTTGGTCCAGATAGTAAAAAGATACTATAAAAAGCATGGTCGGCACGACCTGCCATGGCGTCACACCACAGATGCGTACAAGATAGCTGTTTCTGAAATCATGCTTCAGCAGACGCAGGTCGCTCGTGTGATAGAAAAATACCAAGAATTTTTGAAGAAATTCCCCACACTACGAGCACTTGCCAAGGCGCCACTATCTGATGTGTTACGAATCTGGAGCGGGCTTGGCTACAACCGCCGTGCGAAGTTCTTGCATCAAATGGCACAATCGATCGTGCGAGATCACAAGGGAAAATTTCCAACTACGTATGAAGCTTTGAAATCTCTGCCGGGTATCGGCCCATACACCGCCGGAGCAATCTACGCATTTGCATACAACAAACCTTTTCCTGTTATTGAGACCAATATTCGCACGGTGTATATTCACCATTTTTTTCCAAAGAAAGATAAAGTTTTAGATATAGACTTGATGAAAATCATAGAAAAAACACTCGATCAGAAAAATCCGAGAGAATGGTACTGGGCACTTATGGATTATGGTTCACATCTAAAACAAACAGGGAATAAAGTCCATCGTGCGAGTAAACACTATACAAAGCAGTCGAAGTTTGAGGGATCAAAAAGACAAATAAGGGGAGCGATCATGCGAGAGCTTTTGAAAGGACCGGCGACGATAGTAAAAATAGTAAAAGAGATTGAGAAAGAAAAGGGGAGTGTACAAGAAGTGTTTGGTGATTTGGTGAGAGAAGGATTTGTGAAGAAGGTGAGGGGGAAGTATGCGATAGTATAACTCTGCTCCGAACATTAGAGGATCTTCGAAACTCTTTAACGTAAAAAGAGGGGATTATAGCCTGGTGAATAAAGACTTTTTATATATTGACAAATAATAGATTATATGCTATTATAATTCTATAGTTCTTTGAGATAGTTTTAGTGTTTAACACAGACCCTAACACACGAGTTTGTGCTAAACACTAAAACTTCAAATAATGAATAAGTATAAAACAATTCTTCGTCTACTCTGGTTTACAATTGCGTTTTGCTGCCTCTTTCCTCTATTTTACTATAAGAATCGAGGAATGGGTAAGGACGGACTTTTTATCGGAGGAGAAACAACTACTTCAAAATTAAAAGATTTGTTAAAAAGAGGAAAATTTCTTTTGTGTTGGCAATTCTTCTGGGCTAAATGGAACCCTGTTGTAACTTATGAGACAACAAGACCACTTTACCAGTTATGCGGAGGCCACAAAAATCCATTTTTTGCTTCCATTATAACTTTCTTGTACAGTGGAATTTTTCTTCACGGTTTCTCAATAATGAGTCCTTATTACATTTATTTAGTTATTGTAGGTAAATTTACCGCACATAACCTGCCTATTATTAATGTAATGATCTGGTTTATTTTAGGGTTACCTGTAGCAATAGCAAATACTTTAAGATTAAGAAGAATAAACAAAAGGGAAAAAAGATATGATGCTAAATTGGTATACCATTTTCCACAAACAGCCATCTCTGCATAGAGGTGGCTTTTTCATATATCTATATCTAGAGCCTATCCTGTGCCAGTAGGGGACCCATATGCTTGACTATATGAACAAATATGCTATAATGAAACAAAAAGGAATTGCCAAATCCTACTAAATCAAAAAAGAGGCCAAAACATTAAAAACTTAATAATGAAAAGTAAAGTAAACACGTTAGTTGCTCTAGCTATTAAGAGCCCAAAAATTTTTAAGCTCATAAAGGCGATAAAGTTGTTAAAATTTGCTAAACCGATGGTAACAATGATTTCAATTGTTATTTCAGTTGGGGCATATGCAATCATATACGACCCATGGATTGCCGTAGGATTAGTAGCACTCATCTTTGTTCATGAAATGGGACATGTGGTGGCTATGAATAACCAGGGATTTAAGACAAGTGGACCCGTCTTCATTCCATTTTTAGGTGCAGCATTGTTTGCGCCAAAAGATATGAATAGGAGACAGGAAGCAATAATCGGAATCGGTGGGCCGATACTCGGTTCGATTGCCGCATTTCTACTTATCGGATTATATTTTATCTTTCACGCAAAGTGGATGTTGATGATGGGGTATGTTGGGATTTTCTTAAATCTCTTCAACATGATACCTATCTCACCGCTCGATGGCGGAAGGGTAACACAAGCAGTTGGCAAATGGTTCAAGTTTGTTGGATTTGCAATGCTTCTCGCATTGACGATCTCAATGGGACAGCCAGGAATGTTATTAATTTGGATTATTGTTTTGTTTGACTTTCATTTTATTCCAGTTAAAGGAAGATTTGCTCTTGCTCTAATCACGGAACTAGCAATGATAGTGCTGATTGCAGCAAAGGTAGGTATCCATAACGATAGTGAATTCTGGGTTACCTGTTTTGATGCCATCGTCGGCGGGATCTATCTTGTACTTATTGGACTCGCTATTCGTGGTAATTCAAAAGAGCTGGAAAATGCATTAGATGAAAATTCAAAGCGACCACATCTTACAGCACAGGCAAAAATTAATTGGTTTCTCGTATGGTTGATTACAACTGCGATACTTTTCACAACAATGTTGCTATTGGCGCCATCGTTGAAAATTATTATGGTTTCATAAAGACCGTACTCGAAAATTGCGAAAAAAGGCTATTTTGTACAAAATAGGCGATTACTTATTCAGGTAATCGCCTATTATTATTTTCGATATATTATTTAAAAATTAGATCCGAATGTGAGATGCTGTTCTAAATATAGTGAAATAAAAAACCACATTGATAATATCAATGTGGTAATACGATTATGCGGGTAGGCTGGTCATGTTTAGTAAGCCGTACTTAATCTTCCATTTTTTTTCAATACATAACAGCAAAAATCAAATACTATAAGAGTTACAAAACAGTTAAACAAAATGTTAGTACTGGTAAATGTATTCTTAGAATAATAGATTATTTCTATAATTATAGAAAACGGAATTACAGAAAATAGAAGAACTGCACGGTTATTTTTTCCACCAACAAACACTATAAGCATGTAGATACTCATAGATACGAAAAAATGGGTTACGGTTAACGCGATGAATGCAAAAGTAAAACTCACAATCTCAGTAGTCATACTAACCGGAGGATCTGATTTACAATAGTTAAATACAGAGGGAATTGTGTAAATTCCAAGATTTACGATTACCAACCATAGAGCCACCCAAAGGGGTATTTTTGAAAGTAACTTTTTCATTTGTTTGATTATTTAATTGTTAGATTTATTGAGCCATCTCTAATCCCAATAAGGAGCAGGGAAAACCCAACAAAATCAACACTAAATAACCGAATATATCGAAGAACTACTATAGTTATATAATAGCATGAATAATAAGAAAAGTCAATAAAAGCGCTCCGAACCTTAGAGGATATTCAGATTTAATAACTACTCCACTTTCAATCTCCTCGTATACACCATCGCCGCTACCAATAAAGCTGCGAGGACAGCAAATAGGAGTCGCATGTCGCCGATTGCGAGTACGAGTGCGCCGGCCAGTGGTGCAATGATATAGGCAAGTGGGAGCGTCATACGAAGTGTGCTGATGAGAGCAGTGTCGCGTTCGGTGACGTGTTTGAAAAACGCACTCTCTCCAGCGACCTCTACGATACTCGCTCCGACACGTGTAAGGAAAAGGATCGCTGCGAAAACAACAGCCTTGGTCGGGAGTGGGAGTGCAAGGAGGAGGGTCGCAAGTGCGGTGATCGCAAAGCCTAGGCGCAAGAGGTGTGGTTCGTTGTTGTACCGGTCAGCTACCTTGCCAGTCCAGTATTGAAACAGTACAAACGGCAGCAGCATGACTGAGAGGATGATACCGATCGTACCGAGACCAAACCCGAGACTACTGAGGTATGGTGTCATGTAGAGCACCATCCATGCAAAGAAAAACTGCATGACGAAGTACAGCGTGACGATGCGCCGTGCATATGGGTGTACTACGAGTGCATGGAACGACTCGGTAAATGATAGTCGCGGCACGTGTGTGTCGCGTGGAACCCGTGAGGTGGAGCTGATCACGATCAATGAGACAAAGATCGCTATCGCTCCGGCTATGTACATGCCCGTAAATCCTACCGTACCCGCGATTAGACTCGCTGCCATGGGTGCGATCACCCAGCCGGCGTTGTTGAGTGTGAGGTAGAGCCCGCGGATGTTGCCGGTGTTGTGCACGCGACTGTAGTGCTCGATCACAAGATCAAAACCGTACCAGATAATCGTGTTGAGTGAGAAATATAGTACAAACAGCGCGACAAATGCATTGTCGGTCGTACTCGTCCCAAGCAGTCCGAGCAATACTCCCGCCACGGCGAGTACCGCGATCAAGAACCTGCTGGAGCCCATACGTCGCACGAGGTTGCCCGCACCGATCAGGAGTACAAATGATAGTGCAGACGCTACGGTGTACGCCACCGTCATGCCTTGTGCACTCGTGTGGAGTGCAAGTGCTGTCGTGTTGAGGTACGACAGGAGTGCCAGATGTAGCGAGAAGAAAAATGATGCAAGAAAGACTGGTCGAAGTGGATGCATACTAGAGTACTAGTATAACAGGGATCACGAGTGGACGCTTTGCGGTCTTTTGTAGCAAGTACTTGCTCACGGTTTCTGCAACAGTGTTTTTGAGGTTCTCGAGGTTGTTGGGATCCATTTGCTTGGAGTAGGTCTCGATCGTGCGTTTGGTGAGGATACGAGTTTGGCGCAAAAGTTCTTGGTTTTCTTTGAGGTAGACAAACCCACGAGAGATAATGTCGGGAGATTTGCGGAGCATACCAGTTTGACTATTGATCACTGCCATCACTACAAACATACCGTCTTCTGC
The DNA here is from genome assembly GCA_964432275.1 of uncultured Candidatus Saccharibacteria bacterium. Lineage (GTDB taxonomy): Bacteria > Patescibacteriota > Minisyncoccia > Phycocordibacterales > UBA9973 > UBA4124. The sequence continues at coordinate 46,679 of CAYSMH010000003.1, forward strand.
AAGCATCTGGCGATCTCGAATAACGACGTTTTGCTCATCACCGACTGAGAAGCCGTCGACCATCATAGGACTTGATGGAGCCTTTTCTTTACGAACACCGATCTTGGTACCACCGTGAGTGATTTCAATAATAGATCCGTTGTCTGGGACCACAATGTGATCTTCGGGCATACCGAGCTCCATAGCGAGCTCTTTGTGCAGCTCGAGGTGGTAGTGGTTGCCGTGAATAGGGATAAAGAATTTCGCATGCATTTTGCGGTGGAGCCATTTGATATCTTCTTTGTTGCCGTGACCGGTCGCGTGAACGAAGTCTTCACCAGGAGTACGGTATGAGATGATCTTGACGCCTTGGCGAGAGAGACCGTCTTTCATTGCTTGGACTGAGCGCTCATTTCCGGGAACGACTGATGCTGAGAGAATAATGCGATCTCCTTTACGTAGTACGAGTTTCTTGTTGGTTTTGTTTGCGGCACGATTGAGTGCGCCAAACTCTTCTCCTTGCGCACCTGTGATGAGCACGAGGATACGATCTGGTGGGTATTTGTCGATGTCTTCGATTGGGATGATTGTACCTTTTTGTGGCTTGAGTAATCCTGCTTGGATGATGACGTCAATGTTAGTTTTCATTGATCGGCCTTCTACTACGATCTTTTTCCCAAGCTCTTCAGCAATCTGTACAATTTTGATTAGACGAGTGATGTGAGATGCAAACGCGGCGATGAGGATACGGTTGTTTTTCTCACGACGCAAGATAGCCTCGATACCTTGGTGTACTTTGATTTCGGCGAGAGAGAATCCTTCGTTTTCGATGTTGGTCGAATCAGTCATCAAAAGTAGGTTATTTGCATTATCAAACTGTGCATACTCTTTTTCTTCACTTTCAGAAACAACACCATCGATTTGGTCGAGTTTGTAGTCACCAGGAGTCACAATGTTGCCATATGGTGTTTCGATAATGATACCCATAGAGTCTGGGATCGTGTGGGTTACGCCCCAAAACCGAACAACAAGGTTGCCAATAGTCACAGTCTGATCCTTTTCCACAATAACAGGGTTCATTGGTGGCAGGTGAGAAAACTCTGCTTGACGCTTTTGTGTCATCAGTACGGTGAGGTTACGAGAATACACAGGCGGGTTGCCGATACGAGAGAGTACTAGTGGTACGCCACCGATGTGGTCAAGGTGACCGTGGGTGATGATGAGTGCGCGAATCTTTTCTTTGCGCTCTTCGAGATAGCGAGTGTTGGGGATCACGTAGTCGATACCAGGAGTTGATTCGTTGGAGAACGACATACCTGCGTCGATGACGATGATATCGTTACCGATTTCGATAGCAGTCATGTTTTTGCCGATTTCTTCGACACCTCCAAGTGGAATGATACGAATCACACCTTCCTCTGGTGCGGGAATATGCGCGGTTTTGCGATCAGTGGGTTCTGCCATCACGTCGATAGGTCCTCCTGGGTGTGGTGGTTTGCGACCACGGTCAAATGCTCGACGATTTCCAAATCGTTTTGGTTTTGAAAAAGGTTTTTTAGGTGTTGTAGGGGTTGGTTTAGTGTGTGTTGTGTGTTCCATATATTATTTGTTGAAAATTTTCCATACATTGTTGGTCCGTACATACCAGCGTGCACTGGATCTGTATCGATCTCCACCAGGCTGTGCAGGTAGGTCGATAGAGATGGATCGGCGACGAATCAGGGGTGTTGTAGGTGTATAGAGTGGGACTGCTAAGGTATATCCTGATGGTATATCGCGTGTGCTCAATGAATCTAAAAAGAGTGCGTATCGAGCATTGCGTACATCATCCTGAAACAGACCACGGTCAAATGCTTGGATAGTCAGCGTACTGCCACTAGCAGCGAGTTGGTCGCGTAGTGCGTATGCTACTGCAAGCACAGTAGGGTCGTTGAGTACTGCCATCGAGAAATCAGGAGGCGTAGTCTCAGGAGTGTTTGTTGGAGTACCTGTAGGTATTCCATAACCAAACTCTATGGTATCAACGATTTGGTTTTTGTCAATCGTACTATCAACTACAGCTAGTGACGAACGTGACATATCACTGCGAGCATAGATTCCAACTGTCATTCCTGTGTCGATTGGTGTTTGTTCGTAGCCGGATATCATGGCTGCTGTTTGAGGTGTCGCTGCAAAAGTCATGTCAATATCACGCGCATTGAGCGCAGAGAGAAGTGCTGTTTGGTTTGCGAAAAACATGATTTGGTATGTATCAATGTATGCTTTGTCGTGCGTGTAGTGTTTGTTGCGCTTGAGTGTTACAGAAGTGGTGATGCCATTGGTTTCGGTACGGGTCCGCCATACAAATGGTCCAGATCCTATAGGTGCAAGGGTGTATGGCGAGACTTCCATAGATGTACCGCCTTGATCCCATACGTGCATCGGGATGATGCCGATAGTTGCAAGTTGTAAAAATGAAGCATTGGGTGCAGGTAGTGTGACAACTACTGTTTGCGGGTCTGGTGCGGTGGTGACAACACCTCGCCAGTCTGCATCGGTCAGAGCAAGTGTATCGAAAGTGAACGTTACGTCAGCACTTGTTAATGATATGCCGTCGCTCCATTTAAGATCAGGGCGTAACGTAAATGTATAGGTGGTACCATTTGGAGATACTGTATATGACATTGCAAGGTCTTCCTCAACATCGTCATTGGTTTTGCGTAGTAGTCCGCTATAGAGGAGCTGTACGAGTGCTCGGTCTGTCTCTGTGGTTGCAAGCAGTGGATGTACGAGTCGTGGTGCGCCGATCATACCTTCGACTAGTGTGCCTCCACGAGCGGGGATAGTGGTTAAAAAGCTTTGGTTGATAGAAAGTATAAGTATGTATAGTGATATCAGTATTGCGATACCAAATGTATACAACCCAACACCATACCACGACAGTGGTCGAGCGAGTACACGACGAAGTGTGTCGCGTGAGGGAAGTTTGTGTGTAGTGAGAAATGAAAAAAAGGTCGCCATGAAATAAGGCTCACCTAAGTATCTGTAGAACTACAGGACAATAACCGCAAGACTAGATCCTGCGAAAACAACTGCAGCACTAACTGTCAGGATAAAAAGCAGACGCTCTGCTCCGCGACGTGTCTGGAAAAATGATAGGGAATCGCCCCCAAGTGATGTGCCGCTGTCGCCTTGTGAACGTTGAAGGAGGACAAGAACGATAAGTGCGATACTTGAGATAATCTGAATGAGATGCAGTGTGTATGTCATAGGTGAAACGTGATAAGTATAACAGAAAAGAATATAAACGCGATTATTGACAAAAATCAATAGTATTTTATTTCGACAAGCTTTCGATCAGGCGTTTGCCTTGCTCAAACATATCAAGCACAGGAATACCTTCTTTTGAGAGAAGTACTGAGGTGAAGTCGTATGTTGTAGGAGTACCTTTTTCTAGTGTCGCAGTCAGTATACCTGAGACACCGAGTGTATCACTGACGACGAGTCGGCCACCTCCGACGAAGTTGCCGAGTGAATACGCAATAGGTACACCTCGGTACACCTCTATTTTGCGCAGGACATGTGGGCCTGCACCGAGTACGAGGTCTGCACCTGCGTCTATCGCAGTGTACGCGACTTGTTGGACATTACCGCGATCTTCACTGCCTACATATTCATTTACACCTGGTACATCTGTTTTATTTACACCTTCTGCACCACCATGGAAAATGACGATAACGAAGTCATTAGTTTCTTTGAGTTTCGCAACTTCGCGCGCAATGAAGTCGTAGTCAGTAATAGTACGCGCGGGTTCAGTACTTGAGAGTCCCAGTATCCCAATCTTTTTATCTTTTATAACGATACTTGTAGAAGGATTGGTAGGAGAAATATACGGGATACCAACTTCGTTGAGCACTCGTTCCGTATCAGTGAGTCCTTCGGAGAAATAATCGTATGAGTGATTGTTGACGAGCGATACGAAATCAAAGCCCGCATCGGAGAGTGCGTATGCAAATGATGGATCTCCGCGAAATGCATGGCACATACTAGATAGATAGATGCATTTGTCCATGCGCCCCTCAGCTGCAAAAGTCCCTTCGAGGTTGCCTATCATAAGATCGGGTTTATTGAGTACATGGCGTACTGTCGCAAATGCGCGGTAGTTGTAGTCTCTGTCACTACTCGGAACCATGTCGCCGACCCAACCGATTGTGATGTTGGTAGGTCTCGGTGCTGGCGTAATAAAGACGCTCGTAGGTGCTTGTGCCCATAATGCACCAGTGCCGATGATGCCAGCGATGATTACGAGAGCAATGATAGAACGAAGAGTCGTGCGCATACTTATACGAGAGCGTAGTCGAGCAGTCGCTTCACAATATCAGCGTTGGTTACCTTGAATCGTACGCTGTCTCCAATACGAAACTCTTTACGAGTTTTGCGACCGACGATTGTCATTTCTTTTTCTCGGTACTCAAAGTAGTCGTTCCCAATATCGCGCAGGCGAACCATACCTTCACACTTTGTTTCTTTTTCTTCGACGAAAATACCGTTAGGGGAGACACCAGTGATCGTACCGTTAAATACTTGTCCAACTCGGGTCGACATATACTCTACTTGCTTGTACTTAATAGATGCGCGTTCTGCATCAGCCGCTTCTTTTTCGCGTATAGACGAATGACTACAGACTCGGTCGTAGTATTCCCACATTTCTTTAGGGATCGTACCGTTTGCGAGGTAGTGTGTCAGTAGTCGATGTACGATCGTGTCTGGGTATCGACGAATAGGGGACGTGAAGTGTGTATAGAACTCAAAGGCGAGCCCATAGTGACCGATATTTTTCGTACTATAGATAGCTTTTGCCATAGATCGGACGATGGCGGTCTGGATTGTTTCTTTTTCAGGTTTACCGTCAAGAGACTGCACGAGTTCGTTGAGCGCACGTGCGGGAATGATACCTTCATCGTTTACTTTGAGGTTGTACCCCATGCGCTTGAGGAATGTTTTGAGGTCTTCCATGCGTTCAGGGTCAGGGTTGTCGTGGACTCGGTAGACAAAGACGCGACTGTTATCCTTATCACCCTTGGTGATGAACTCCGCGACTTTGCGATTGGCGAGCAACATGAGCTCTTCGATCATGTGGTGTGTTTGACCTCGTTCTTTGACGTATGCAGACAACGGTATCCCATTTTCATCGAGCTTGAACTTCACTTCAACCGTGTCCAGTACCATTGCTCCAGCAGCAAAGCGTTTCTTTTCTAAATCCTGCGCGATCGTAAGCGCCGCTTCGAGTTCTTTCAAAAATGGACCATCTTTAGTATCCAAGACTTTTTGTGCATTTTCGTAGGTAAATCGCTGGTGGGAGTGGATCACTGTTTTGCCGTACCATTCATCAACGACGTTCATCTGTTTATTAATAACAAACACTGCTGACATGGTGAGACGATCTACGTCGGGATTGAGCGAACAGAGATCGTTTGAGAGTGCTTCTGGAAGCATGGGGATTGTACGGTCGACGAGATAGACAGATGTTGCGCGGCGGTATGCTTCTGCATCGAGCGCAGTGTCGGGGCGCACATAGTGTGAGACATCTGCGATGTGGATACCTATTTCTACCTTACCTTCATCGAGGAACTGCACTGAGATTGCATCGTCGAAATCTTTGGCGTCTTCGGGGTCGATGGTAAATGTCGTGATTTGTCGGAAGTCTCGGCGATTTGCTTTTTCTTCCTCGGTAATACCATGCGCTTTGATTGCCTGAGCTTCTGCATCAACTTGTGGTGGGTAATCAGTATCAAAGCCTTTTTCAAGTGCAAGTGAGAGCATCTCAGCGTTGTTTTCAAGTGGTTTGCCGAGCACCTTCATCACTTCTCCTGTTGGCGATTGCATCGGGTCAGGCCAGTCAGTGATCGCGCAAAACACTTTGTCGCCCTGTTTTGCACCAGCGAGTTTGGAGTCGGGAATAGTGATCGGTGTGTACATGCGACCATCGTTGGTTACGATGCAGTGAGCACCTTGTTCAAACGAGAGGGTACCGGAGTAGCCGATCTTGGCACGACGAGTGATGTCGATGACCCTGCCATACGGGTTGTCATGGTTTACATTAGGGAGTTCGGTAATCTCGACTTTGACGATATCGCCATGAAATGCGCGGTTGAGTGCCTCGCGCGGGACTTCTACTGCCATTTTAGGGTCGCGGACCTTTACAAAGCCAATGCCTTTAGTTGATATATTGATCGAACCCTCATATAGAGAGCCTACAGAGACGTTTTCCATGGAGACACTTTATCATGAGAGTTTTGTATTGCATAATCTCGAACTTCCTGCTATTATCTGCCCTACATGTTAAAGATCAGATTACAACGTATCGGACGCAAGAACGCACCAGCTTTTCGCCTGGTTGTTACCGATAGCAAAAACGCTGCACAGAGCGGGAAGTTTCTCGAGATTTTGGGTACCCATACTGTGAAAAATGATGCAGTCGCATTTGATGGTGACCGCGTCAAACACTGGATCAAAAACGGTGCACAGGTTTCTGCTACTGCACACAACATGCTTGTGAAGGCAGGTATCATCGAAAGTAAAAAGAAAAATGTGTTACCTAAAAAAGCTCCAACTGTAAAACGAAAAGAACTCAAGAAGAAATAATAACATCCCCACATCGGGGATTTTATTTTATAGCAAGACTTTCGGTATATACTATTTAGTATGAATAAAAAATATGTAGCTTGCCTTCTTTTTCTAGCTTTCTTTTTTCCGCAGGTAGCTGATGCACTGACTTTGTCACCACAACTTATACAAAAAAACTCTCCGGCTATTATAAAAGAAATTGACCCTTCTATGGTCTCCTATGGCCTCATAAAGAACCCTGTAGTTCGTACGGTACAAGAGCGACTTCAGCAGCTCGGGTACTATCAAGGTACACTTGATGGAAGTTATGGCAAACTCACTGTGAGGGCGGTTGCTGCATTTCAAAAGACACGCAGTATTGCAGGAAACGGTACGGTAGTTGATATAACAACACTCAAGGCACTCACCAGTACAACAACTCAACCCGAAAAAATACTTGTTCTCGGAGGTGGACCAGCAGCAACTCCAGGAAGTGATCTTAATGATATATACGCAACCAGTGATATGAACAACTGGTCGCTCATATCTGCAAATAATCCTACGACTACGACCAAATGGTCGACTCGTGTAGATCCTGGTATGGCGTATATGAACGGCATGTTCTATCTTGTCGGTGGAGGACCAGGCAACTGCTGTGGGGATATGGATCGTGGAGACGTATGGTCGTCAGCAGATGGGATGTCTTGGACCAAGCTCACGAGTAGTGCGCCTTTTATCGGGAGAAATATTCTTCATCCTGCTGTACTCAATAACAAGATGTATGTTATTGAAACGAGCTCAACTGCAGGGTCTGGTACGTCTGGACCTCGAGTCTGGTCATCAGCCGATGGTGCGACATGGGTACTAGTCACGAGTAGTGCAGCGTTTGGGCAGGTGTATCAGCCGACAGCTGTCGCATTTAATGGCAAACTCTACGTGATTAGTGGTCAACAAGGGGTAAATACACTTGCCAATGTGTGGTCATCTGTCGATGGGGCTACTTGGACCAAGGTTTCAACGACAGGACCACAAACTGCACAAGCTCGTGCGTATGTATACAACGGCAAACTCTATGTGATTGGTGGATACCGATCGGGTAGTCCTACAAACTCAGTCTGGTCGTCACCCGACGGGGTAAGTTGGACACTTGTCACCAACGCTATGGCAACACAACTTAGCCTCAATCCGACAAGTGGCACCATCAATGCAGCAGTAGTTGCTGGAGGAAAAATGTGGGTCGCCGCCAAGTCTGACAATGCAGCATCTGAAAAAATGTATTCATCTACTGATGGGGCAACATGGACACCTGCATGTACCGCGGTCAACTGGCAATGGCCATCGCGGACAAACTTCGGCATGATTTCAAATGGCGGTACACCAAGTAGTGTTGATCCATGTACAACACAATCAGGAATTACCAACACCATTCTCTTTATGGGTGGAGGTAACGAGCAAAATGGATATCGGTCATTCAATGATGTATACAACAACACGATACCTGGATGTCTTTCAACTATGGGATATAGTTCTCTCACTGGTCAGTCTTGTACAACAGCAAGCTCGACATGGAATCAAATCTCTCCAAGTACAACTAGTGCTTCCAAGTGGTCTGCGCGCCGCAATTTCCAAACACTGCTTTATAACAACCGATATTGGGTGATCGGTGGAGAAACTCCGACTGGGCTTGCAACAGATGTCTGGAACTCCCTCGATGGAGTCAGTTGGACGCAAGTTGCAACAACTGTTCCGTTTGCAAACTATACGTACTACAAGTCTATTGTTTTTAATAACAAAATCTATGTAGTAGGTGGCAGATCGTCCGCCAATTCTTCGGTATTTGCCAAGGCATGGTCTACAACGGATGGGGTGACATGGACAACAACAACACTCCCATTTCGTGAACGACAAAACCCAACTCTCGGTATGATCAACGGCAAACTCTACGTGATCGGGGGTGTAGAAATTGGAGGCGCAAAAAGTGATGTGTGGTCCACCGCCAATGGAGTAAGTTGGACACCTATGAATGACTTCCCATACAAGGTCAGTGATGCAAAAATACTCACGTACAACGGCACAACACTTATGCTTGGCGGACTCATATGGGATGCGGCTGGAACTGGTGCATCTTCTACCAAGACTATATGGAAGTATATACCGGCGAGTGATACTTGGAGTGTGGTAAGTAAAACATTCCCAGCTCCATCAAGTGCGTTTACCGAGATCGATGCGGTTATTGCAAACGGCAAACTATGGGTAAGTGAAGCGCTGTACCAGTCTGGTCAGCAGCGACTATGGACATCTGCTGATGGAGGTAGTACGTGGACCCTATCAAACATGTCGATACCGTGGTCTCCTCGTCATGCGTACAAGATGATTGCAAAATAATTTGCTATACTGGTAGTATTAGTATCTAAGTACCATATACATTATGTCTGACAAAGAATTTCTTGAATTTACTGTAAAAGCATTGGTTGACAATCCTGCTGATGTGGTGATCGACCGTACTGTAGATGAAATGGGTGTACTTTTGACACTTTCCGTCAATCAAAACGATATGGGTAAGATCATTGGCCGCCAAGGTAACACTGCCAAGGCAATACGTACACTCTTGCGTGTAGTAGGTATGAAGCACAATGCTCGGGTGAATCTCAAGATCAATGAACCGGTAGGGTACAAAGGGCAACCAGGTGTTGCAGATCTTGATGATGCAATGGCAGATCTCAAGGATTTGTAATGTTTTACAAGAAAAACCGGACCTTCTAGGTCCGGTTTTGACATATATGGAAAAAGTGGTAGGCTAACAAAAACGATATTTTTTAACTTTTAAATAGTGATCTTTATGAAAAAAATAGTGTTAATGGTGTTTTTCACGATCGCGCTAAGTCAGCAGTCGTGTAATGTACTCCGGCCATATTGCGTGAATGGACCTTTTCAACCAGACACATTTGTTGTTACGAGCCTTGCTTTTGATCGACTATATCCGTACGCGTATATGGTAAATGATCAATATTACTGCGGGTGTGATCAATCAATCCCTTTTTCGTATAGCAACAGATGGCCCAACTATTGGGTGATACGAAATAGAATTCAAACACAAGGCTATGCCATTGTGTATCGTCATTTTGATCCGTGGTGGGGAGGATATGTTCTTTCATATTAATTTCTCAACGCTTCCGAAGGTATATTCGGTAAGCGTTTTTTATTTTGACTTTTAAATGTGGATGGCATAAGGTAGTAAAAATAGTAAATTATGTACACGTTTATTCTCAGTCTAAAAGAACAACAAGTATTACAATTGATATGTGAAGACCATACAACTAAGGAGATAGGAAAAATCTGCAATATGAGTGGTAGAACTGTAGAGCACTATCGGTCGAATTTGAGAAAAGTTTTTAATGTAAAAACAATATCAGGCTTAGTGTATAAAGCTGTGAAGTTTGATTATTATCAAATAAACAATACAGTTCAAAGCGATCTTGTTTTAATACTTTTTCATAAAATAGATCCTAAAATGTTACCTCCTGAACGTGCTGAAAATATTAAGAAAAAGCTTGAGGGTTTGCTTAGTCTTTTTTCGTAATCAATGTAAAAAAGTTGTATGAGTACTGAAAACAGCAGAAATTTCTGCTGTTTTGACTTTTTATATAAATATTGTATTGTTATATTATGAAATTCCATTTTCTCACCATTTTTCCAGAAATGATCAACTCCTATATAGGCGAGAGTATTTTGAAGCGGGCTGCTGATAAAAAGATTGTATCGTTTGATGTGAAAAATATTCGTGACTATTCCAAAGATCGTCACAACAAGACTGATGATCGTCCATATGGTGGTGGGCCTGGCATGGTCATGACACCGGAGCCGATACTCAATGCTTTTACTAAGCTTAAAACAAAAAAAGATGGCAAGGTAAAAGTCATTCAGCTTTCTCCCAGTGGTAAATTATTTGATAATGCAACCGCAAAGAAGTTTGCAAAGACGTACACCGACATTGTGTTTGTCTGTGGGCGTTATGAGGGGGTAGATGATCGTGTACGCAAAATATTGCGAGCAGATGAATACAGTATAGGACCATACACACTTACAGGTGGAGAGCTCCCAGCGCTTGCTATGACTGATGCTATAGCACGCCAGATCCCCGGAGTACTAGGTAAAGGGGAGTCAGTAGAAGAGAGTCGCATCGCGAGTCCTCGGGTGTACACTCGCCCAGAAAGCTTGATATATAAGGCTAAAAAGTATCGCGTGCCCAAGGTTCTGACTACCGGTGATCACAAGAAAATCGACGAATGGAGAAAAAAGCAGCAGAAATAGGAAAGTATTGACTTTTATATCAATATATGTTAATATACATTCAAACCTTAAATCGATAGTATATGTCAAATAGAGATAGAAAATATTTTAAAAAATTAATAATAAAAGCAACAGGACCACTGTCTGTTGTACCGCCACCTGCAAAGGTTATTGTGCACCCAAGTGTGCATATAGAACCCACTGCAAAACCAGTGGATACCACAGATCCTTCAGATATGATCCCGTCAAAACCCAGTCTGTCAGAGCAAATGCGTGCCAGATACGAGTTATTCATGAACGATTGCCGTTCGATAGACCGCCGGGTTGATCTTTCAAAACAAAAATATACCGAGGGGGAGTAAGCCAGATATGAGTACTTTGTGTTCATATCGAAGCCGTTTCGTTTACGAAGCGGCTTTTTTATTGACATACCTATATCTCTTTGGTACACTGCAATCCCTACAGATTACGGAAGAGTTGCGATTGATTGCTGTATTTTATTAGACGAGAGAGATAGAAAGCCTCCACCACAATGGTCGGATGGCGATTTTTGCGTTTATATACATTTTATATTACCCATGAGTAAGACAAAACCTACGTCAACAAAGCGTCCAAAAAAGTATTTTTCTAAATACAAAGAACCATTGGTCGAATTTCCTAACCTTATTCAACACCAGATTGACTCGTACAACTGGTTGATCGAAAAAGGACTTAAAGAAGTTTTTAAGGAATTTACTCCAATCAACGATTACTCAGGCAAGAAGTTTCAGCTCGATTTGGTTTCATTTCATTTGACACCACCGACATACGATGAACACTATGCCAAAGAAAACAAGCTTTCACTCGAAACAGCACTCAAGGCTCGCATCAAACTAACCAACAAACAAACAGGATCTGAAAAAGAGCAAGAAATCTTTCTCTCTGATATTCCTGTGATGACCAATCATGGTACGTTCATCATCAATGGTGTTGAGCGATCTCTCATTCCGCAACTCTCTCGTTCAAGTGGTGTATTTTTTACCGAGCTTGAAATAAAAGGCAAGCGGTTTTTCGGTGCAAAGATCATCCCAAACCGTGGTGTTTGGATTGAGATAGAATCTGATCCGTCAGGTGAAGTATTTGTTCGTATCGACAAGAAGCGTAAGTTCTCTGTGATGACACTTTTGCGAGCTCTAGGACTTACCGAAGACGAACAGATTCTCAAGCAGTTCAAGGGTGAGACTGCGCAAGCGATCATCAAGGCTGCTATCGAAAAAGACCCTGTCAAAGATCAGGCAACTGCATTTGTTGAAATATATCGTAAGCTTCGTGATGGTGACCTCGCCAACGCCGACAACGCACGAGAGTTCGTCAACACACTCTTTGGAGACGAACGCTACGACCTCTCACAAGTTGGACGCTTCCGTTTCAACAAGCGTTTTGAGCTTGATATGAGCGACAAAGAAATGAATCGCAAGACACTCTCTGCTGCTGATATTGCAGTGATTATTGCGCATATCATTCACCTCAACACTACTCCTGGCAGTCACCCAGACGACATCGACAACCTCTCATCACGACGCGTACGTTTTGTTGGTGAGCTCTTGCAATCCAAAATTCACATGGGCTTCACCCAGATCAAACGCAACGTGCAAGATCGTATGAGTACGATTGATGCATCTAATGCGCTCCCGATCCAGGTCGTCAACCAGCGACCATTGCAGGCTCGTATCAAAGAGTTCTTTACGACCAACCAACTTTCGCAGTTTATGGCGCAAGACAACATTCTCTCAGAGATTGAAGAGCTCCGTACAGTATCAGCACTTGGTCCAGGAGGACTGACTCGAGAGCGTGCCACACTTGAAGTACGCGATGTACACACTTCTCACTATGGTCGTGTGTGTCCCATTCACACTCCTGAAGGTCCAAACATCGGTTTGATTTTGCGTCTTGCTATTTATGCGCGAGTTAATGAGTTTGGTATTATCGAAACTCCATATGCAAAAGTAAAAGGAGGTAAAATCACTGATGAAATCGTGTACTTGAACGCAGCTGAAGAAGAAAAGTACATCATTGCACACGCAGGTATGCGTCAAGACAGTAGTATGCTTCCTGACCGTGTTGAAGCTCGTATTCGTACATCACCAGGGATTGTTGATAAAAAAGATGTCGATTTTATTGATGTTGCACCAAACCAAGCGTTTTCTGTTGCGACCTCTATGGTGCCGTTTCTTGAACACAACGATGCAAACCGTGCATTGATGGGTAGTAACATGCAAAAGCAGGCAGTCCCAGTTATTCGTCCAGAAGCTCCGCTTGTGGCAACTGGCATGGAAGAACTCGCGGCTCCATACTCAGGACGTCTCGTAATAGCAGAAGAATCTGGTGAAGTAGTGGCAGTAGATGCAACAAAAGTTTCTATCAAAAATGATAAGACAGGCAAAGATCATATCTACTCACTTGTTAACTTCCAACGAACCAACTCATTCAACGCATTTCACCAGCGACCAGTGGTCTCTCTCGGACAAAAAGTAAAGAAGGGTGACCTACTCGCTGACACATCTACAACTGATCAAGGGCAAATAGCGCTCGGACAAAACATGCGTGTTGCATTTATGTCATGGAACGGTAACAACTTCGAAGATGCGATCATTCTTTCTGAGCGATTGATCAAGGATTCCAAGTTCACTTCTATGTATATCGCAGAATTTACCTGTGTTGTACGCGATACTAAGCTTGGTCCAGAAATCACTACTCGTGATATTCCCAATGTTGGTGAAGCACGACTCAAAGATCTTGATGAAGAAGGTATTATTCGTGTTGGTGCAGAAGTAAAAGAAGGAGATATATTGGTCGGGAAAATCACTCCAAAGGGTGAGACAGAACTCACTCCAGAAGAACGACTTCTCCGAAGTATCTTTGCTGAGAAGGCACGTGATGTGAAAGATACATCGCTGAAAATGGATCACGGAAAACGGGGTCGTATCATTCGCGTCAAAGTATTCTCACGTGAACACGGACACACCCTTGAAAGTGGCGTTCTGAAAAAAATCGTGATTGAAGTTGCACAGCTTCGAAACATTTCAGTCGGTGACAAGCTCGCAGGACGACACGGAAACAAAGGTGTTATTTCGGTTGTACTTCCTGAAGAAGACATGCCATACATGGCAGATGGTACACCAGTAGATGTGGTGCTTACTCCGTTGGGTGTTCCATCTCGTATGAACCTTGGACAAATTCTTGAAGTTCACTTGGGACTTGCAGCGCATGAGTTGGGCTACCAAGCAATCGTGCCACCATTTAGTGGTGCAACTGACGCTGAGATCAAGGCAGAACTCGTCACTGCAGGACTTCCAGAAAACGGTCTTGTACCACTATATGACGGTCGTACCGGAGAAAAGTATGAACAAGATATTGCAGTAGGGTACATGTACATCTTGAAACTTCACCACATGGTAGAAGACAAGATTCACATGCGAAGTATTGGTCCATACTCTTTGATTACACAGCAGCCACTCGGTGGTAAGGCACAAGGTGGAGGTCAGCGTTTCGGAGAAATGGAGGTCTGGGCATTGGAAGGATATGGTGCCGCGCACACACTTCGCGAAATGCTTACAATCAAGTCTGACGACATTCGCGGACGTGCAGCAACCTTTGATTCAATCATCAAAGGAGAACCGATTCGTGAGCCAAACACTCCCGCATCGTTTATGGTGATGTTGAACTATCTCCGTGGACTTGCGCTTGATGTCGAACTCAACTCGTCACATACACCATTATCAGCGGATGAAGAAATAACTGCATAACTCGTATATGAAAACACTTGATACAACAAATTTTGATTCTATTGTCTTGAAACTCGCGAGCCCAGAACGCATCCGCGAATGGTCATTCGGTGAAGTTACCAAGCCAGAGACGATCAACTACCGAACCTCACGATCAGAACGAGGAGGGCTCTTTGATGAGCGTATCTTTGGGCCTGAGAAAGACTACGAATGTTACTGTGGTAAATACAAGCGTATCCGATACGCAGGTATTGTCTGTGAAAAATGTCAGGTTGAAGTCACGCAGTCTATCGTTCGTCGTGAACGTATGGGACATATCGAACTTGCAAGTCCTGTTGCACACATTTGGTTCCTTCGTGGTGTACCATCACGCATGAGTATTTTGCTCAACGTCTCACTCGCAGATCTTGAAAAGGTTGTGTACTTTGCAGGGTATATCATCACCGCAGTACATGAAGATGAGCGTGCGCGCGTAGTAGCAGACCTTGAAGCAGAGTTTAAAAACAAACTCAAAAACGCTGCTGATGAAGAAACTCGTGAGAAACTTCGTACACTACTTGCCAACACAAAAAAAGAAATTGCAGAAATCCGTGTAGGTAAAGTACTCAACGAACTTTCATACCACCATTTCTCCCTTAAGTATGGTTCATCATTTGAAGCAAACATTGGTGCAGAAGCAGTGTTTCAACTGTTTCAGCAAATGGATCTTGAGAAGCTCAAGGCTCAGACCGAGAAATCTCTCGAAAAGACAAGTGCTGCAGAACGTGAGAAGTTGCAAAAGCGTCTTTCACTCTTGCGCTCTATGATCTACTCCAAGATTCGTCCTGAATGGATGTTTCTCTCGGTAATCCCCGTGATCCCTCCAGCGATCCGACCAATGGTTGCGCTCGAAGGTGGACGACATGCGACCTCTGACATCAACGACCTCTATCGTCGTGTGATCAACCGCAACAACCGTCTCAAGAAACTCAAAGAAATCGGCGCACCAGATGTGATCTTGCGTAACGAAAAGCGTATCTTGCAAGAAGCAGTCGATGCACTCATCGACAACTCCATCGCAGGTCAAGATTCTCCTGCAATGTCACAAGCACAGCGACGTGCATTGAAATCTTTGTCTGATAACTTGAAATCAAAGCAAGGATTGTTCCGACAAAACCTTCTTGGTAAGCGTGTGGACTACTCAGCTCGATCAGTGATCGTCGTTGGACCTCAGCTACGTTTGAATCAGTGTGGGTTGCCCAAGCATATGGCACTAGAACTTTTCCGACCATTTGTGATCTCCAAGATCATCGCTCGAGAACTCGCGTACAACATTCGCGGTGCTAACAAGCTCATCGAGGACGGAATCCCAGAAGTGTGGGCTATTCTTGAAGAAGTAATTCAGGGCAAATACGTTATGCTCAACCGTGCACCGACATTGCACCGTCTTGGTATTCAGGCGTTTATGCCGGTACTGATCGAAGGTAACGCGATCCAAGTGCACCCGCTCGTTTGTCCTGCGTTCAACGCTGACTTCGACGGTGACCAGATGGGTGTCTACTTGCCACTTTCTGAAGCTTCACAAGCAGAAGCAAAAAACCTCATTGCTGCTGACAAAAACCTCTTGAAACCACAAAATGGTGATCCTATTGTTTCTTCGAAACTTCTCGATATCGTACTTGGATGTTATTGGATGACATCATCTGTTGATGGTGAAAAAGGTGAAGGAATGTACTTTGCAAGTCCTAATGAAGCTATTCTTGCAACAGATCACAACATCGTTTCGTACCGTGCCAAGATAAACGTACTTGGTACACGCAATGAAAAATATGAAGTATTTGGCGGAAAGCCATTTGAAACTACGGTCGGACGACTCTTGTTCAATGCTATTTTGCCTGCAGACTTCCCATACATGAACGAAGAAATGACATCAAAGAAAATGGTTGTTATCGTCGACAATCTCATTTCCAAGTATGGTGTTGATCCGATCGCTGCTATCTTGGACCGTATCAAAACATTTGGGTACAAATATGCAACGAAAAGTGGTGTTAGTTGGGGTATCGACAACGTGATTGTTCCTACAGAAAAACCAGCAATCATTGCAAAACACCGCGCAATGGAAGAAGAAGTGAAAGCTCAATTTGAAGAAGGTTTGCTTTCAGAAGAAGAACGATATCAAAATGTGCTTACTATCTGGAACAAAGCAAAGGCTGAGATCGAAAAAGTATTGCCTAACACAATTGCTAAGCACTCATCTGTCTATGACATGATTACTTCTGGTGCTCGAGGTACAGTCTCCAACGTAACGCAGATGGCGGGTATGAAAGGGTTGATTCAAAACACGACTGGTCGTACGATCGACTTCCCGATTATTCCATCATACAAAGAAGGTCTTTCTCCGCTAGAGTACTTCATTACTACCCACGGTTCTCGTAAGGGTCTTGCTGACACTGCGCTCAACACTGCTCGTGCCGGGTACCTTACTCGTCGTCTTGTCGATGTCGCACAAGATGTGATTGTTACCGAAGATGATTGTGGTACCAAGAGCTCAAAGCGTGTCACCAAAGAAGTCATTTCAGGATTTGAGATCCCATTGTCTAAAAACATTCGTGGCCGTGTACTTGCCAAAGAAATAGTACTTCCTGATGGAACTACTATGTTCAAGCGTGGACACCTTATCACTCGTGATGAAGCACTCGAAGTAGAAGCACGTGGTGCAACCGAAGTATTTATTCGAACACCAATGATTTGTAAAACTGTATACGGTATCTGCCGACAGTGTTATGGTCTTGATCTTGGACGAAATGAGTTGGTAGAAAACGGCGCATCAGTTGGTATTGTTGCAGCGCAAGCGATCGGTGAACCAGGAACTCAGTTGACCCTTCGTACATTCCACGCCGGAGGTGTGGCGGGTGTTGACATTACCCAAGGTCTTCCTCGTGTCGAAGAAATCTTTGAACGACGTGATGTGAAAAACCCTGCTGTTGTTGCCAAGTATTCAGGTATGGTTAGTGAGATCAAGGACAACGGCGCTGAAAAGATTATTTCAGTTATGTCTGAAAAATCTGAAACATCCAAAGAAAGTGTTGACTACACGATCAACCCACGTCGTATGCCTATCGTAAAGGTAGGGCAAGAAATACAAAAAGGTGACTTGCTTACTGATGGTTCTGCAAACATTGATGAGGTATATCAGTACGGTGGCAAAGAAGCTGCAGAAGATTACATCATTCGCGAAATCAGTAAGGTGTACGAACTCCAAGGTGCATCGATTGCTCGTAAACATCTTGAGATTATCATTCGTCAAATGTTCTCACGCCGCAAGATCAAAGAAGCAGGGGACACTTCATTCTCTCCTGGTGAAATCGTAGAAATGACTGAACTTCTTGAAGAGAATGGCAATATGAAGGCGCAAGGACTTCGTGAAGCAAAAGCAGATCTCATTATCCTTGGTATTACACAGACCGCACTCCATGCCAAGAGTTGGATCTCAGCTGCCTCATTCCAAAATACTAACCGAGTTCTTATTCAAAACGCGGTTAAGGGTGGAGTAGATAACCTACGTGGTCTCAAGGAAAACGTTACTGTTGGACGATTGATCCCTGCGGGTACCGGATTTAAAGACCGCAAGGCACTTGCCGTCAACAAAGACGAAAACCGAGAACAAGAATAATATGCAGACGGTCTTTGACGAAATCAAGGATCGTTTGCCTATTACTGACGTGCTCGCAAGCTATATCACTCTGACTCCGTCTGGCACGCAGTACAAGGCAAAATGTCCATTTCACTCCGAACGTTCAGCATCGTTTTCGGTGTCGCCTGAGCGAGGGTTGTACTACTGTTTTGGCTGTGGTGCCAAGGGTGACATATTTACCTTTGTTGAACAGTTTGAGGGACTTGATCGCAAAGGTGCACTCAAGGTACTTGCAGATCGAGCAGGGGTTCAGTTGACACGCACCTTTGTTGAGCGTGCAAGCACTGATCCGCTCTATGACGTTCTTGAACGTACAACAACAAGATATCAACACGAACTCGCACGTGCTACTGTCGTAAAAGATTACTTGATTGCACGTGGACTTACTCAAGCTACGATTGATACATTTCGTATTGGGTATGCACCAGATGAGTGGCGCTATGTAGCAAACTCTTTGACTGACCAAGCCCAAGCAGTGGTTGGAGAGCGCGCCGGTCTTATTAAAAATACTCCAAAAGGGTACTACGACCGTTTCCGTAAACGGGTTATGTTCCCACTTACTGACGCAAGTGGTCGTGTTGTAGGATTTTCGGGCCGGCTCTATCCTGTTGATCCGCAATCAGATGCCCAAAGCCCTAAATATCTCAACTCTCCTGAAACAGAACTGTTCCAAAAGTCACGCATTCTCTTTGCTTTTGACAAGGCGAAAGCTGCGATTCGACAGCACAACTTTGCGATTCTAGTAGAAGGGCAAATGGATTGTGTACTCGCGCATCAGGCAGGTTTTCGCAATACTGTTGCAACTAGCGGTACCGCTGTTTCTGACGCGGCCGCAGCTGACCCAACTGCAAATTTAGTAGTACTTTCACGATTGACGCCCAATGTTTTTCTTGCATTTGATGGAGATGCTGCAGGACAAAAAGCGCTTGATCATGCAGCTATTGTTGCATTGGGGTTAGGGATGAATCCTCGTGTTGTGCCGTTACCTACCGGAGTAGATCCTGCAGACTATATTCAGGCGCATGGTGCAGCTGGGTGGAAGGCACTGTTGAAAGAAAGTCAGCATTTCATTATTCATCAGTTGCGTTCGATTACCCGTCACAACGTTTCTCCGCATACACTCGTACAGACCCTCAAGGATCGATTGTTCCCATTTCTCATCAAGATTACCTCACCCGTTGAGCAGGGAAGTTATATTGAAGCTATCGCCAAAGAACTTGATATACCCAAGTCAGATATTGCTCGTGAACTCATGCTCTTTGCTGCAGCAAAACCACAAACAGAACAAATACCTGTCGACACGATCGCTCGAGAAACAGTCACACTTCCTGAGAGATTCTTGGCTTTATCGATCAAATATCCTACCCCTGTTGCAATAGAAACACGTAAAGCGCTCGAATCGCTATCATTTGATGATCAGCAATTTGCCTTTCCGGTAGTTGACGCAGACCGCATGACGGAACTTGAGGTATTGGTTGAGAGAGAGTACGGTACGTTAGTACCTGGTGAGCGAGACATGTTGATACAAGAGCTTGGTGAAAAGATTCGCGCCACATTTGAATCGACTCTTCGTCGAACATTGAGCAAAAAACTTGAGCAAGCAGAGCGTGACGGCAACGAAGAAGCTGTTCAGCTATTGATGACCACATTACACACACTCAACCAACGCCGTCATGGTGCGCCATGATAGGTTGACTTTAGTTCTATTTTTAGTAATGTAAAGTGATACTGTATGCCAACCAAGAAAAAAAACGTAAAAAAATCCGTTAAAAAATCTAATAGTTCTAAAAAACCGACTTCAAAAAGTCGTCCTACAGCTAAAAAGCCAGCCAAGAAATCTACGCCCAAAAAAGCAAAGAAATCAGCGTCACCAAAAGTAAAGAAAGTAGTAAAAAAAGTTGCCGCAAAGCCCAAGCATAAGCCGCGACCAATCACTATCCGACACGAAGGACAGGGTACTCGTCGTGAAGTAAATATTGAAAAAAAACTTCGAGAACTTGAAGCAAAAGCAGATGAGCTTATTGCCAAGGGTAAGAAGCGTGGGTTTATTACCTATGATGAGATTTTGAAAATGTTTCCTGATATTGAGAACAATATTATGTTTCTCGATGAGCTCTATGAGAAGTTTGGTACCGCAGGTATCGACGTACTCGAGGGAGGCAACTTGCTCGATATAGACAACCATGAAGATCTCAGTAAGTATGTTAAAGAAAGTCACAGCTTTTCTTCGGTGCAAATGTACCTCAAAGACATTGGGCAGTACCCATTGATCGCTGCAGCACAAGAACGTGAGCTTGCGAAACGTATTGAAGCAGGAGATGAAGAAGCGAAAAACTTGCTCGCTCGTTCCAACCTTCGCCTTGTAGTTTCTATTGCAAAGAAGTATGCAAACAGAACTGCAGATCTCACGCTTCTTGACTTGATCCAAGAAGGAAACATTGGACTCTTTAAGGCGGTAGAAAAGTTTGACTATACCAAAGGTTTCAAGTTTTCAACCTATGCAACGTGGTGGATTCGTCAATCGATCACTCGAGCACTTGCAGATCAGTCTCGCACGATCCGTATCCCTGTGCACATGGTAGAAACGATTAGTAAGTACAAACAGGTGCTTCGTCGTCTTGCTCAAGACCTCGGCCGTGATCCTATGCCCGAAGAAGTCGCAAATGAAATGGGTATTGAAGTTGAAAAGGTGCATGTGATCGAACAGATCAATCAAGAGACTCGCTCACTCGAGCAACCGATCGGGGATGACGAAGACAAGTCTACCTTTGGAGAGTTTATCCCTGATGACAAGATCTTGCGTCCTGACCAAGAAGCATCTCGTCGCATGCTTACTGATGCGATTCGTGGTGTCCTCGAAGAAATCTCTCCCAAAGAGAAACGAATTCTCGAAATGCGCTACGGACTCATCGATGGTGTGCAGCACACACTGGAGGAAGTAGGGAAGGAGTTTGGTGTTACTCGTGAACGTATTCGACAAATCGAAGCCAAGGTCCACGAAAAGCTCCGCCAAAACGACCGTATCCAACGACTACGCAACTATTTCGACTAGATAACTACTACAGAAATCCATAAAAAGCCTTTAGAAATAAGGGCTTTTTATATTGACTTTATATGAATAGATTATATAATATGTAAAAATTATTATATGGATCATTTAGATGATTTCCAGGTTAAAAAAAGAAATACTGCATTGAATGTGTACAATCTAATATTGAGAATTGTTTCAGTAGTATTAATTAGTGGGCCACAATTAGAATATGAATTCTTACGAGTTACATTTTATTATGTACAATTAGGTATGTGGTGCCTATTGGGTGGATTACTACTATCGATTATTTGCTCAATTATTACTATAAAACATACCAAGCACTCAGGAAATAAATTTTTCCACTACTTGATGATTGCTTGCTCCGCTATTCTATTTGTAATGTTTTTCTGCAGATATTTCATTTAAAGTAAAAGCCCCGTCATGGACGGGGCTTTTTTATTTCCAATTTTTAGGAATTATTATTTCAATAACGCATCTATCTTTGTCTTTACATCAGCGATCGGATATGCGCCAGGGACGGTGTCGTATTTGCCAGTCTTGAGGTTTACGATGATGGAGAACGGAGTACCTTGTGCACCGATAGATTGCGCTTCTGCGGTTTCTCGAGCTACACGATCAGATGCCGCAGTACCTGCCATACATGCCGCAAAGAGCTTCTCGTCTACACCTACTGCCTTGGCGTATGAGGTGAGGGCTGCGGTACTTGCACTGCCTGGGTCGAGTGTGACCCCGATGATTTTGTCGAGGTATGCGTTGAACGCATCATTACCACCCAGAGAACCTACACATTCTGCTGCAACTGCTTCAGCAGCGGCGTTGGGGTGTAGAGAAGTCAGTGGGAAGTGGCGATATACCCATACTACTGAGCCTTTGTAGTCAGTGACTATTTGTTGCATCGTCGTGTGGAACCGTGAGCAGAATGGGCAGTCTGAATCTGAGTATTCGATTACCGCGATTTGTGCGGTTTCAAGAGAGCCTCGTATACGATCATCGCTTTTTATAGAGAGTACTTCTTTGTTAATACTTTTGGGTGCAGATGGAGCATTAGCTCCAGCAGGTTGTGTGGTGCCACTATTACTTGGTCCAAATACGACAATCAGCGCTACTGCGATAATCGCTGCTGCGGTAATGATTGCAGCGGGTAGACTGAGTGCGGTTTTTTTGTGTTCAGGTACTTGTTCAGGGGTTGGTTGATTTGTTGTTTCTGTTTGCATGCTAGTAGTATAGCGCATAGATACGCCATTTGAAAAAAGGGGGTAAAAATGGTAGTATGGTACCCATGAACATCGCTGAAGTGGCGACCTACGCCATCACCTTTTTGGCTCTCTACGTCCAGATCTTCCTTTTTGTGACCTATCTCGAACGAAGAAAAACACTAGCCAAAGAAACTACACAGACTATATCCCTCGATCATTTCCCTAGTATTGCGATTGTTGTGCCGTGCTGGAACGAGGGTACAACAGTCCATGGCACGATAGAGTCATTACTTGCGCTCGACTACCCCAAAGACAAGCTTCAAGTGATTGCAGTGGATGACGGTTCTACAGATACTACATGGCAAGAAATACTCAAATACAAAGATCATCCACAAGTGCAAATACTTCAGAAAGAAAATGGAGGCAAGCACACTGCAGTCAACTACGGTATTGATCATACAAGCACGGACTTCGTTAGCTGTCTCGATGCAGATTCATTTGTTGCTCCAGATGCACTCAAGCGCATCATGTATATGTTTCAAACACAACCTGACTGCATGGCAGTTGCTCCTTCTATCATTATTTTTAAACCAAAAACATTTATCCAGAAGGTACAAAAGGTTGAATACAACATGGGTATCTATGTGAAAAAGATGCTCGCATATCTTGGGGCGATTCACGTCACCCCTGGACCTTTTTCGGTGTTTCGTCGAGAGGTTTTTGATAAGCTGGGTGGGTTCCGCAAGGCGCACAACACTGAAGATATGGAGATAGCATATCGCATGCAAGAAGCACGTATGCGAATCGGGCACTGTCATACTGCACATATTTTCACCGTAGCGCCTTCGACTATTCCTAAGCTGTTCAAGCAACGCGTACGCTGGATTTATGGATTTATTCAAAACACCATAGACTATCGCCGACTTATTTTTAGGAAATCATATGGGAACTTTTCATTTTTTACCTTACCTTCAGGTATTGTCTCTATTACTGCGACGGTGTATATATTTTTCACGATTCTCTACAATGCACTTGTCTGGATAGTAGAAAAGATAGCGCAGTGGCGTACTGTGGGGCTTCAGGGTAATCTTGGGATTAATCTCAATTGGTTTTATATCAATACACAAACCATATTATTTATTACCGTTGTACTGTATGTGATTATTGCATTTGTTACTTATATCGGTAGCCGTATGGCACACGAGCGACTCAACCCGTTTTATCTCTTATGGTATATACTGACCTACAGTGTGATCGCACCGTTTTGGCTTATGAAAGCGGTCTGGAGCTCGCTCACTCGACACAAGCCAAGTTGGCGATAATACCTCTATGAGAAAACATATTCCTAAATACATTCTTGTTTTTTTGGTGACACTCGCAGTGTTTGCAAGTGCGTGGGTGCTTAGTACACAGATCAATGAACGCAAATTTGCTAACCTTAAAGCTGAGCAAAACCAAGTGTCTATTGATATTTTGTCATCTGAAACAGAGTTTGATTTGCTCAAAGAAGATACTTGTGATGCCAATGCAAGGACAGTGTTTTCCGAAAGTCTTGCGTCTTTGGCAAGTAAAATAGCATATAGTGAACAAAATGTTGCAACACCTCAAGAAATCGCTACCCTCAAAAAACA
>CAYSMH010000004.1:0-53723 GCA_964432275.1 uncultured Candidatus Saccharibacteria bacterium
CAAAAAACAAAATTAGTTTTGGTATCCTACCATCCAATCCCTTACGATTATCGTAAGGGATTTTTTATTGTAAGAATATAAGTACGAGAATACCGATAGTGATCCGATACCACCCAAACCATGCGAGTGGTTTTTTTGTGAGCAATGCGAGGAACCATTTGATCGTCAGCAGTGCAGTGACAAATGCAACAAGTGTACCGACTCCGATCAGTGCCCATTGTGCAGGGAACAATCCTTCGATGTGAGTGAACTCCACAACACTTGCACCGAGTATGGTCGGGATCGCAAGCAAGAATGAAAACGTAACGATAGTTGCACGAGGGATCCGCATGAGTGTGCCACCGATGAGAGTCGCGCCGGCACGTGAGACTCCTGGGATGAAGCTTGCGATCTGTGCGATGCCGAGCCAGATGGCTTGTTTGTATGTGAGATCTGTTGCGGCGGTTTGCTCATCGACTGGTTTGATCAAAAGAAGTCCTATACCACCAATAACAAGTGCAGTCCCAATAATAGCGACATTGTCAAAGATATTCTTTATAAGTGGATAGAGTGTCAGTCCTGCAATAGCAGTGGGAATAAAACCTACAATAATTTTAGGAATGAGTGCGGTGTGCTTCCAAATAAGTTGCCAGAAGTAGTAGATGACTGCAGCGATTGCACCGCTTTGGATACAGATTGAGAGTGCTTCGAGGAACTGATCCTGTGGCATACCAAGTAGGTGGCCGGTCAGTAGTAAGTGTGCAGTTGAAGATACAGGAATAAACTCCGTCAGGCCTTCGACAATACCGAGAATAATCGTATGGATGAGCATTAGGACAGTATACTGTATGCGCCAACAATAGCCGCAGTCTCTGTGCGCAGTATGGTGGTCCCAAGAGTTTGGAACTGTGCACTATGGGTATGCAATAGTGTAATATCCTCAGGACTCCAGCCGCCTTCTGGGCCGATGTACATGACTACATGGTCTGTGGGTTCGACTACACTTGTACTTTCTCGAGGATCAAATACGATGCTTTGATACGGGAATGCAGTGAGGCACGTAGCAAGTGTCATTGGTTCGTGTATGTGCACGAGTGTGTTTTGCCCAGACTGTTCTGTTGCTTCACGACTAATTGTTTTAAGCCTCTCCATATTAATCGAGAGTTTGACGGTGCGATCGGCAAGTATCGGTACGATCTCTCGTACACCGAGCTCGGTGAGCTTCTGTACTACGAGCTCAAAGAGATCTCGTTTGATGATACTGACTGCGGCAATGAGTGTACGTGCGGGAGTTGGGAGAGCGGGTATCGTGCGCTGTTTTTCTACCACAACCTCCTTTTTACTGACTGCTACCACTCGCGCGACGATATCATCTCCACCTGGTGCAACTATGATGAGTTCATCTCCCGGACTATATCGTAGTACTGTGTGTAGTTGATGGACAAGCGTGGGCTCTGTAAGAGTGATCGCGTCTGTCTGGGGTACATCTGGTACGAAAAATCTATGCAATTTCTTCATACGTACGATAGTAGCATACCCTGCTATACTATGTGCTATATGGATATCGACTATGCGTCACTCTCATCAGTACTTATATATCTCATTACATTTCTTATTATATTTGCAGAGTCGGGAGTTTTTTTCTTATTCTTTTTGCCAGGAGATAGTCTACTGTTTGCACTTGGGCTTCTCGCGCACCAAGGCGTGATCAATGTGCGGTACGTCATACCGTTGTTGGTAGTAGCGGCTATAGCAGGGAATTTCTTTGGATACTTTTTGGGGCGCATTACACGAGGAGGTATAGATCGTGGTAGATGGTTGCCTCGAGTCAAAGCAACACATTTAGAAAACGCGCGCATCTTTTACGAACGGCATGGTGTATGGGCACTGTTTTTTGCGCGGTTTGTGCCGGTTGTCCGAACATTTGTACCATTTTTTGCAGGAGTCGCATCAATGCATACTCGACGATTTGCTATATGGACTATCATAGGGGGTATGGCATGGATTACAGCAGTAGTACTTGTAGGGTACTTGTTTGATCAACAGTTTCGTTTAGAAAATATTGCATTTCTGGGTACAGGAGTCATATTGGTTGCTGCGGTGGCAACGCCAGTGTGTATTGCACTAATCAATCGTTTCTTTAAGCGGCGCACTTAGTCAAATATTGTACCGAGGTACTCATCGATCTCGCGTTGATCAACATCATAGAGATATTTTTTATTCGTGTGGAGCTCTGTTGCAAGAGCTACTCCAACGAAGCGCCAGTGCCACGGTTCATAGATATAGTATTTGTTGTTTTTGGGGTAAGAGAGTACAAACCCGTACTCATGTGCATGAGCCGTAAGCCATGCGTACTCCTTGGTCTTATCAAAGGACGTGTTGAGAGTGCGTGTACTTGCTGTTGTGAGATCTACTGTCGTGCCGAGTTGGTGTTCTGAATAGCCTTGATCTGCAGAGAACCTGTTGGCAGCTGTGGTGCCGTACATAACTTTGTAATTTGCTTTGAGAGACGCCTGAGTATCAAATGATCGATACGCACTTGCAACCAATAGGTTGAGACCTTCATTTTTTGCAGCTTCAAGCATTGATTCAAGATACGGTGCTACGTTGCCATGAATCTGTAGTGTGCGACCCGCAGGGGTCACATAGTCTGGATCAATATCGGTAAGTGAGTTTGGAACGTAGTGTTCATTGAGGAAGTACACTTTTGAGTATTTTTTGATAAGTTCAGGATCAAGTGACTGGATCTTTTCGAAATCATCAACTTTGTTTTCAAGTTGTTCTGCTTGTGCAGCGAGCTGGTCTGCTTGAGTTTGAGATTCGGCAAGTGCGGTCGTGATCTTGTCACGCTCGTATTCGGTGAGTGAAAGATTGTTTTGGAGTCCCTGTATACTATTGCGCAGACTGGTGACAGTGTTGGCAAGTTGTTGGTTTTCCTGTAGTAACGTACGGTATCGATAGATACCGTACGTGCTTGTACCGAGCACTATGACAATAGCACTGATCGATACAATGAGGGGGAGACGAGAGTGGTGGCGCATGATCTGTACAGTATAGCTTGCCTGTACGGGTCGGCAAACAATGCAAAAAGCCTCCTTGCGGAGACTATACATGCAGAAGGTTACTTCCAAACTACTTTCGTAAGGGGTGAGTACTCAACTTGCCCACAGTGAACACTACCTATAAAAGTGATGTTCGGTTGTAGTATCCTTGAGACTTCCCCTACATGAGTATGAGAGGGTACGACCCTATGGTAACTATAGCACACCAGGTATTGACCCTACCGGTAGGCAAACCCTCATATGTGTGTCATAAAACAATTTGTCTATCTTTTTGTCAACAGAGCAGGTATACTTTCCTTTCTAATTCAAAGAATTAGGAATTATCAATAATTCGAGAATATCATCATGGACTCAGAAGAAATCAAGAAAAAAGAAGAAGAAATGGCTCAAGAAGGAGCTGAAGTAGTAACAGAAGAAGTTGCTTCTGAAGAGAAATCAGAAGAAGAAGCTCAAGCGTAACTAGTTCAAAAACCCCTACACACTGTGTAGGGGTTTTTATTTACAATGTTTCGTGACAACACGTCGTTGCTCGGTTACGTTTGCGGTATTCCTCAATGATATGGTGAATGATGTCACCAATGAACAAGAATCCTGCCATATCTGCAACTTGTTCGATCCATCCAATTTCTTGAACGTTGCTTAGTAGGGTATCACCCATATACATACCTAGTATCCATACCCCAGTGACAGCAACCGGAGTAATCAGTAGACGTGATGGTTTATGTGATACAAACGGTGTTAGCATACCCCAGAGTACAATATAAAGCGCAGGCTGACGCGCAGCTTCATGAGAAAGCACGGCAACTGCACTACTCATAGAACTCATGCCCCCGATCGACGCCCCATCGATCATAGAGTGAAGAATGTTAAGGGTAATAAATAGGCCGATTGTTATCCAAAATCCACCGACTTTTTTATGGAGATGACATGTCCATGTACCAAATAAATATCCTGCACCAAGTGCAACAATAGCAAAGACAATGGTTGATGGATCTTCGTAGTGAAAGTGGGTACCGACGAGAACACTCGCCGCAATGAGAGCAATAATGTTTAGTGTAAGAGGAATGTGTTGTTTCATGATGTTTAGGTTGTCACTATCGACGATGTGTTGGTGTCCGGGTGTATACTAGAAGTATATGAGAAAAATAGCAATTGTAACAAGTATCTTTTTGGTTTTAGTGGTCGGATGGTTTATACGTATGCCACGTAGCACTTCGTCTGTTGTAGATGATATATCAATGACAGATACTGTTGCACCACAAGCGGTACCTACTACTGGTACTGATGGTTCAGGAGAATTTAACGATCAACATGGCGGAGACCGTCGCCCTGAACAAGAACTTGCCGCATTTTATATTGGTGTATTAAAGAAATAATTACTATGACTTACAACATTCATCCTATTTTTGTTCATTTTCCAATTGCATTTCTTGTCTTGTATTCAGTGATCAAAATACTTCCGTTTCAGAAATGGATTCCGTCGGTTTCATGGAAACAGGTAGAGCGAGTACTACTATTCTTTGGATTACTTGGTGCCATGGCATCTCTATGGACAGGGGAGACTGCTGAGCATTTGACTCGCGCATCACGTGATATTGTTGAGGCGCATGCACTCTTTGCTACGACTGCAACATGGATGTACGGGGCATTGTTGTTCGGAGAAGCCCTTGTTGTTGCTATTGCATGGCTTGCAGCACACGCACCATCAGTGCGCGTACCTCAAGTAGTTGTATTTTTCAGAGATCTTTTGACTCACCCCATACTTGCATCTACACTTGCGATACTAGGTCTTGTCACGTTGACTATTACAGGACTACTCGGTGGGGTGATGGTCTATGGTACGAGTGCTGATCCGTTTGCAGCTGGTATGTTACGTCTGCTTGGGATTGAGTATTAGAGTAGTTTTTCGAGTGCTATACTATAGGTATGAATACTAAACAAATTCTTTCTTGCGCTATCGCACTACTTGTAGGACTTGGTATTGGGCTTGCGGTAAGTCATCGAACTACGGATCAGACTTCTCGTGGTATGCACAAAATGCCAGATGGTACTATGATGCACGATAGTATGGACATGGCATCTATGATGGCAGATATGAATGCAGCACTTGCTGGCAAATCAGGAGATGAGTTTGACCGAGCATTTCTCACTGAGATGATCGTCCACCACGAAGGTGCGGTAGAGATGGCAGAACTTGCACTCACCAATGCAAAGCGTCAAGAAATCAAAGACCTCTCGCAAGCAATCATCTCTGCTCAAAACACTGAGATAACCCAAATGAAAAACTGGCTTACTAAGTGGTACGCTCGGTAAGTCTATTTTTGATACTATGACAGCTACTATTGCCGGAGGTCTAGTACACAGACTACCGAAGGATCTCAGAGATGCACTTGTGGCATCTGTGCCCGCGCTCTCTGTGTGGCAAGACATCACGGTGCTTGCTCGTAATGAATGGATCTGCTGGGTTATTTCGGTGAAAAAAGAACAAACTAGAGTCGAACATATACGTCGCGCGATAGAGAACCTCGCGCAAGGGAAACGACGACCGTGTTGTTGGGCCGGGTGTCCACATCGCTGATACTTGTAATAGGGTCTGTAGTATACTGTCCTGGTTAAAAGCTTAACTGTAACCTATATGACTACACAAGAAATAGCACATCGTTTAGTAGAGCTCTGTCGAGCAAGCAACTTTGAGGGAGCATGGGACGAACTCTTTGCTCCTGGATGGACAACGTACGAGCTCGAGGAATGGGGAGGTGCAGTTCGTCACGGCAAAGAAGAAGCAAAAGCTGCATCTGATGAATGGCAAGCAGATATTGCAGAAATGCACGAAATGACAATCAGTGACCCTATCGTAGCTGATGACAGCTTCGCCTGTGTGATGACTATGGATATTACAAGCAAGACTCGAGGCCGTAACAAAGAGTCCGAAATCTGTGTCTACAAAGTCAAAGATGGCAAAATAGTCATCGAACGGTTTGTTTAAAAAGTAGACTGTATCTTTGAATTACTCACAATAAATAGTTATGGAAAAATTACACATTTCATTTCTGATAGACGCACCCCGGGAAAAGGTATGGAGCACAATGCTCAATGAGGATACCTATCGTCAGTGGACAACAGCATTTCATCCAGGTTCATACTACAAAGGCACCTTGGCGCAAGGAGAGAAAATACTCTTTCTTGGTCCGAGTGAGGATGGAGAAGGTGGGATGGTAAGTCGCGTGGCTGACATTCGACCGTATGAATTTATTTCATTTGAACATCTCGGGATTGTGAAAAGCGGTGTTGAAGACACCGAGAGTGACGAGGCAAAGAAGTGGTCACCAGCATTTGAAAACTACACATTCAAAGATGTAGAAGGCGGCACCGAGCTTATTATCGATCAAGACATTGGCCCTGATGAAAAAGAGCAATTTCAAGAAATGTGGCAACGCGCACTCGCACTCTTGAAAGAACTCGCTGAGAAATAAAAGCGATTGGTGGATTTGGATATGCTAGTTTTTTGACATACGCTATAAAAAAATGTAGGGTAAGAAAAAAACATATGCAAAACAATATCGAGTTTGTAACCGATAAAAATTGGACAGACTGCTTCAGGCTACAGTTCCCACCGTTGTTTGCCGAATATTCTATACTGCTTCGTAAGTTGAAAACTATTAAAGGTATAAAGATTCAACAAAGATACATAGATGTATACCCTCCCTGTTTTTATCTTGAGGAAGGGGTAGTACCACAACAGATGTATACACCAGTAACACAAGCAATTAAAGAATGTTTCGGAGATAAGTACACAGTATCTCAAACTACCATTAGTGCTGAGGGATCGTGGTCTAGGTTTCGTAAAAAAATGAGAAAAAAAGGTTATGATTTTTAATATCATAACCTTTTTTAGTGCACTCGAATGTTAGAGGGTGGTTGAAATAATTTAATTGATGAGATCGCTCGTAATCCACCCAAAGCAAAGATTGTTAGTTTTTAAGCCAATGCATGTATTGCGCAATTGAGCTGTAGGACTTGTTTTGTCATCAATATTACGAAACTCGGTTTCTCTGTATTGTTTAGGGAACAAGAAGAGTACTATACCAATAATAAGTATTATTTTTACTATTTTCATATATGGTATTTTATATCAAAAAATTGTTTTAAAGAAGAAAACATTCGGAATATAATAAAGGCCTAACAAACTTGTTAAGCCTTATTTAAATTTAGAATCAGCCACCACTCTCAGGGGTTAGTGCTTCATTAAAACGTTCAGCCATCAATATACCTTCTTCATTTTTAATGAAGAAAAAAACATTCTCATCAATATCTAACCAGCCAACAATACACCTCCGGTTGTTTCCATTGGATATATCTTGAAGACCGTGATACTCCCCGGAACCATCATAGTTATCATACTGTATCCAGGCTTCGATTTTTTGAACGTACCCAGAAAGCTTCTGTTGATTAATTATTAAAAGAAAATCAGTTCCACATATAGATTGCTCAACTAATGGCATAGAATTTTTATGATTTGCTATGTATGCAATTGATTTTGGAATTACACCGCACTCATAGTCCGTATTTCCCATGGAGTCAAAATTGGCAATTTTGAGCAATTCAGATATTACTTCTTTTGGGTATCCTTTGAATACTGCTATTCCACTAAAAGGACCACTACAACCCGGTGGAGGTAGTAATCGCTGAAGTTTATTTTTTTCATGTTACTTGTTTTTAAGTTTTCTTCACCTTACAACTTAGGCTTGACTTTGTCAAATAATGGAGTAGAGTAGGGTAAACAAAAATCTTAACAATGAAAAAAAACATCGCTACGAAAATCGAGTTTCTTCACAAGGATTATGTACCTGAAGGTGTGTACTGTATTGATCCCATCGCTCGTAAAAATAGAGTGGAATGTTTAAAGCAATACCATATTGAAAAAAATGTTTTACATAAAATTTTACCACTTATAACAGATGAGCCAACTGAAGAAGAAATAATCCGCCAGGATGAAGTTCAGTGTGGTACGAGCTTTTGGGCACATCGTGCTGACCCTTCCAAAGGGGAATACGTGTCTTCTGTTGGGTATAGTAGTAATACAAAAAGCGATAAGGAAATAATGGAACAGCTCGCTATTTCTACAGTTACCCCCAATGTAGTTGCCGAAAGAATTTTGCAGATACTTGAACATCAACCAGATGGCATGCAAGGTATCATTAGTAATAAAAATGTAACTATTGTCGGGTATGTGGAAATAGAGGAACATGAAGAAAGAGTCATATACCCAGTGGTGATAGGGTATATGCCGCAATACAAAAAATGGGGCATAGATGCTCAGATAGGTGTTCCGTGGTGTAATGGCTTACGTATCATTAGCAAGAACCAGTCCGCCGTTGTTACTGGTTAGCTTAATTTCATTTTATTTTTTTTAAACCATTTTATTCGATAAGATAAAATGGTTTTTTATTTTTTTATTCCGAACATTAAAGGATGTTCGGAATGCAATTAGCTTGATTCACTAGGGAGGATGTTCGAAATTGTTTCAAATAAAAAAACCGCACATAGGCGGCTTTTTTGTACGTTGAGTGCTTATAACTTTTCCAGGCTTTTTACCATTTGGTTGGAATAGGACATCAATGATAAGAATACAAGGAATATACCCAGAAGAATTCCTAACACTATTAATGGAGCCCATTTTGATCCATTAGGCTGACTTTCCGGTGAATTAGCCAAAGACATTAGTACTGAAATTCCAGAAATAAAAGTGCACCATGCAAAAGACTTGCGTCGATTTTTCCAGAGGGAAATCCGTTTTTCTATGGACTGCCTCATTTCCTTAGAAATGGGTACAGTCGAATCTGTTGTAGTTGATCCGCTCATATGTTAAGTTTTCAAATACATTACAACCCAAACTTGACTTTGTCAATGAAAAAATATAATGTGTTTGGAAATTTATACCAATGGCAAATATTAAAATTAAAGACATTGTGCTCAAAGCTGGTGCTGATATCAAAAAAGGTAAAAAGTATCGCATTCTTGAGAAACATGTCCAAAACAGTACTGTAACTTCATTTCTTGTTGAACAGGTTCAGCCGGGTCTTCAAACAATAGAAAATAGAGGGGAGAAGAGTTTTATAAGTTCAAATAATACTGAACTGTTGCTGATAGAACAGGAAGAAGATTTGTACTTTGTGTAATTTAATACGCTTAACAAAAGAATCCACATTGATGGATTCTTTTTACATAGTTTGGCTAATACATTATTTCGTACCAAATCTTCACAACATTCATGTGCTTCAAACGATAAAGAATGTTCGAGATATAGTGGTGAATGATATAATTATTTTATGATAGTTTCAGATAGAGAACGGCAAGCTCCGACAACAGTATCAGAAGCCGAACCATCTCATTTAGCGCGCTATGAGTTTGCCCGTCAGTTCCTTAAGGGTACCGATGAAGTGTTGGATGTTCCATGTGGAAGTGGGTACGGGTCATGTCTGATGTCCAAGGTAGCAAAAAAGGTCATTGGTATTGATATTCATGCAGGAGCGATTGAACATGCAAAAGAATGTTTCCAAGAACATAATATTGAATTTGCGGTTGGCAATATGGAGACGTTAGATTCCTTGACTGTGCCATTTGATGTCGTTGTCAGTTTTGAGGGTATTGAACACATACATAATCAAGACGCATTTTTAGAAAGTATTGCAAGACTATTGAAACCCAACGGATATTTTATAATCTCAACTCCTCGAAAACCTCACGGCAGCCCATACCACACAATCGAATTTAATCTAGATGAATTTAAAACTATCCTGTCTGAAAAGTTTGTTATAGAGAAAATGTACGGCCAAATTTACACTGACATATTTGATATGACTGAAAGAGAAGAAGATCCTCACGCGTACCATCGTTTCAATTTTATTGCTGTTTGTAGACTTAAATAGACAATTTGAACCTTAAAACATATTCGAAATGATATACTTACTCTATGAAAAAGATAAGTTCAGATATTGAATCCTATAACAGAGCACTCTCAAAAGAAGATAAAGAGATAGGAACTCTGCTTGCTACTGAAATTACACAAACTATCCCTCATGCAGAGAATAAAATTTGGCATGGACATCCAGTGTGGTTTTTAGAAGGCAATCCAATTGTTGGGTACAGTAAACTTAAAGATTCAATTCAGGTCTTGTTTTGGAGTGGTCAATCTTTCGATGAACCTTTATTAGAAAATGAAGGTAAGTATAAAGCAGCTCAAATTCGATATACTTCAACTGATCAAATTAATACTAAGGATTTGAAGCGTTTACTAACGAAAGCCGTAGAAATACAATGGGATTACAAAAATATTGTAAAAAGGAAAGGTGAACTTGTGAGACTTTCCTAGTACAAGGGGAATTGGTTTTATTTGCTCAAAATATTAGAGGATGTTCGAAAGAGTTTGACTTTATCTATGTGTAGGATAGAGTGATGTAAACAATAGTATGGAAACAATTTTTGAACAACCGCCGACAAAAGCAGGCAGAGTACTTAAAAAGAGAATAGAGGAAGCAGGGATTGATGTAACTGTTACGTATGTAGAAGCAGATCAAGATCCTAAGCTTTTGATAAGTGATGATCTATATCCCTATACAGGGTATGAAAAGATCGAATCTTATTTAACAAAAATTACTGCCTAATTTGAAGCCGTCTTAACTGGCGGCTTTTTTGCTCCGAACGTTAGAGAATGTTCGAACTTACTTGCAGTTATAATCTGGCACAATACTGTCACACTCTTTCATAGTGACGGTTTTTTATTTCAGGTTCGAACTTCTACTAAGGTAGGAAAAATAATCCTTACAAAATAACACTCAAAAAATTGCTCCAGTCGTTGGATATGTTTAGAACCGTGAATTGGGCAGAGGTGAAGAGGGAATTGGAGTATTTCTCAAACTTTCTAGAGGGTGCTCGTAAGGCGTTACAATAAAAAAAAGAATACAACGTTTGTTGTATTCTTTAAAATTTTTTCTGTTAGTAGAGCTTAACTCCTCCTTCAGGGGTGGGGAAATTAATTCCACCAATAAATGCCCAAACTGGCGCATTACTCATAATCATTCCATTTTCAGTGCCGCGAAATTGGTGGTCGCAGTTCGGAACTACTGTAAGTTGCGCCGAAGTTTTTTTGACGAGATTGGCAAAGATTTTACCCGCTTCTACCCCAACAACCTCATCATTTGCGCCGATTACAATAAACACTTCGCCCGAAAATTCGGAAAGGCCCTTTTCAACTGATTCTTGCCCAGCATCCCCAGATGGTGCCATAAGAAGAATCTTTTTAACTTCGGGATATTCATGGCAAACCGCTGCAATCGCAGAAGCTCCTGCGGAGAAACCCATAAGATAAATTTGCGGATTTTCTGATTTACAGATTTCAGAAGCGTGCTCAATGGCATATTCTATGACTGCTCGTACATCGTCCTGAACTGATTCAGTGTAGTCGAGCTCATCATTATATTGGTTTCCCATTTGAATCACGGCTCCAACTTTTTCCTGCAGCGATTTTGCAAGGGTGAGGTATTTGTTGTTGTACCCATTGATGTCGCCGTTAAAGCCTGGATAGTTGAGGATAATAATTTCTTTTTCCTGGTTTACATGGATAGTGATGGGTATCTCAACATTGATTTTGTTGCCCGTGACTGTTGCAGCCTTTCTTTTTACGGTAGTGATGTGTGTTGGCATTGTTTGTTTTTTAAAGTTTTACAATTTTATATATAATACAACTATATATATAATATGTCAAATAATCCGAGTTTAGAATTATTTTAGATTTTCTTTAACTAGGTGTACGGTTTTGGTATGGAACCAAAGAAGCCTTGGTACAAGGAAATGATGGAAATTACCGATATTGCAGAAAAAATCAACGATGTTATGACAAACGGCACTTTTCAGTCGAAAAGACTCATACTTTCGCAGCTTGGTTCGAACCTAGTATGGAATGATGAAAAACTTAGTATTTATAGCAAAAAATCGATAACCATTCTTGTTGAAGGTATAAAACGTATTAGATCTGAATTTCCAAAGTTCGAACCTAAAACTTACGCTGGTATACAAAGCTTAAATGAAAAAAACGAGCCTCTCGACCCGATTTTTTCAGCACTGCTCCGAACGGTAGAGGGTGTTCGAACTTGTTTAGCGCTGAAAGAGGGGGTTTAAGCCTTATAAATAAAGGGTTTTAATATTGACATTTTTATATAAATATGTTAATATAAACCTATAAGTTCCTTGAAGGGTTTTAGTGGTTTCCAAAGGTCCCAGAGTATAGGATTTGTGGTAACCACTAAAATCAGTTAAATGAAATATTCAACACAATTCCCAAAAGGTGGCACCAATAAAATGTCGGAGCCAATGCACATTACCGCAGAATTGAAATCTATAAAAAATCTTACCATTCAGGGAAGGACATACACCCGTGACGGCTACCAACTCAGATTATTGGACAAAGACGGACAGGAGATCGGTAAGTATAATTATATACGCGGGATGATGGAAGGACCACTATCTCCGAGTAAACCCGCAAAAGATGTTGTGGAGGATATCAATTTATTACTGGAGCTTGCAGGAAAGAAAACAAGAATCTTGCCTGAACAATTCGTTCCTGTGATGAAAGAAGTAATCAGTAAATGTGAATCACGATACGGTAACCCAATTCCTGATTCTGATTATGAAGTGTTGGTGATGTTTCAGTAATGTTTTTTCTTTGAGCTCGGCGAACTACTCGTCGAGCTCATTTTCTTTTAGGTTCGAACTCCAACAAAGGTCTCCCAGATAACCCTTACAAAATAAGCTTCAAAATTTTGCTCCGAACGTTAGAGGATGTTCGAAAAAATATCTAACTAACGTACCCCCAACTATTACCTTGGTCTAGCTTTTCTTCAGGTTTTGATTCTTTTTTGAGTTGCTCGCCTTCATCTTCTGACACACCGACTACTTTAACAGTCTCAACTAATTCTGGAGGTAGTCTAAACTCCGAACCCTCTGCGACTGCTCCTGTTTGTAGATATTTTTCTAAATCTGCATCAGGAATATCTACATATGAAAGTACACCACCATAACTTCCTAAAAATGGGAGAGCTATTCCTTCTAAAGAATTCGTATATGAGGGGTTTTTGCCGACTTCACCTTTTCTATTACCTCGCCAAAGTCTCATGAAGCCTTCTTTGACAGGAGGAAGACTAGATCGTATTTCATTAGCTTTTTTGATAAGTTCACGGATTCGAGGGCTGTCTATATATTCATGCCCATGACTTATCAGTTTTCCTGTTTCAGGGTTTATTTCAAATTCATTAGAATCGGTAGCTGTACCCGGTTGTTTTTCCATATTTTTATTATATCAGGTTCGAATTTCTGATAAGGTATCAAAAATGACTATTGCAAAATAAGCTTCAAAAAATGCTCCGAACATTAGAGGATGTTCGGAATTTGACGTACTCCGAAAAAGGAGTAAGGTAGGAGAAATTAACTAAACTTTAAAATTTGCAACATGGTAAACGTAAACGAAGAACTTCCGAAAAAACCTGAAGAGTTGGATCCAACAGAGCTCGTTCAGCTATACACAGATTGTGTCCAACATATAGCAAAAAATGGAGAAGGTGGTTATGTTGGTACTAATAGAACCTTATTAGCTTCCGAGCTAATAGATAGGTTAGAAAATAAAAAATGAAATTAACATTGGTTGTATTTAAGTCCTTGAATTTGATATTTAAGGACTTTTCTTTTGCTCCGAACCTTGGACGATGTTCGAATAGAAATAGGGAAGTAAGCGCAAAGTATTGAAAGATGTTGATATATTGACAAAAAATGTATATATAGTATGATTATTAAAAATATTTTATAACTCAAAAATAAAAGAATTATGAGAAGTATGAGAAGTATGAGAAGTATGAGAAATATAAAGTTTTTCAGTGAACTCCACTCAAATATGTTTTTTTGGTTCCTTATTATGGGAACAGTTGGAATATCGGTTCTCACGACACCGATCTGGTTGTTTAATAGGATTGAAATGAAAGGTATTTCATACAAAGTACTATTTTTCATTATCCTTGTACTAGTGCTATGCATTATTGCCTACATAATATGGGCAACTATAATTTTCATTTTAATGAAGATCTTCCATAGAACTGAAACATCTAAGTAGCTCGAATAGAGCAAGTCCTGACGAAAACGTTAGGGCTTTTTTTATTGCTTAAAGTGGCTCCCTCTAATGGACAAGTTCAGAACTCTCAATTGGGTTCAAATTAAACGAGATATTGAGTTTTCCAAGATTTTTGAGATATATTCAGAGATGGTACTTCAGAACTTGTAATAGAAAAAACCCACTGAATAGTAGATTTTTTCTACAATTTTCGGTGGGTTTGTTTTAGTCTTTTCCTCCTAATGCTTTGTATTTCGCATGAGCAGTAGTACTAATTTTACCACTATTATCAAGCCAAATCCTTTCAGCTTCTGAAGCGTTGGTAATACGTGCAATCTTATCCAGCATCAGTTTTTCATATCTTGCGTAAGCTATGTCACTAACTTTGCCACTGTTGTCTAACCAGATGCGCTCTACTTCTTCTGGTTTACTGATTTTTGCAATTTTGATTGACATCAGGCTTTCGTATTTTACATAGCCAGCATCACTGATTTTTCCATAGTTGTCTAACCAGATGCGTTCTGCTTCATTGGGGTCAGTGATGGAATTGATTTTAGTTAGCATCAGGCCTTCGTATTTCACATAGGCTACATCGCTAACTTTTCCATCATTATCTAACCAAATACGCTCGAGCTCTTTAATGCTAGTAGAGTATTTAATTTTATCTAACAGTTGAAGCTCTTCTTCAGGAGATAATACTTTACGGGTAATTTTAATCTCTGAAGATTTTGCCGTACCTGTTTTAGCTGTTGCCACTGCTTCTATTTTTGCTTCCACCTTATTTTTTTCGGGACAGTCGCAATTTGATGAGCAGGATGTAAGAATGAAACTCATGCAAATTATTGCAAGAAAAAGATAGATAATTCTTTTCATTGTTGGTTTATTTAATTGTTTGAGATTATTGAGTTGTCCCTAGTCCCAAAAGGAGTAGGGAAAACCCAACAAAATCAACAATAAATAACCAAATATCTCAAAGGACTACTATAAGTTCATCATAGCATAAAATAGTATAAAAGTCAAGTATCTTGCTCCGAACCTTAGAGGATGTTCGAAAAGCTTTAATCTGCTAGAATCAGTCTATGAAAGACAGTGCCAAGACAATCCTTTGTTACGGAGACTCAAACACCTGGGGTGCTGTGCCAAACTCTGACGATAGATACCCTCGCAGTGTACGATGGCCTGGAGCTCTCCAAGGGCTTTTAGGAGAGGAATACGAGGTAATCAGTGAAGGTCTCAACGGCAGAACGATGGTTGTTGTCGACCCTGTAAAACCATATCGCACAGGTATTACTCATCTCCAATCTATACTCCAAAGTGCAGACCCTATAGATACTGTTATTGTTATGCTTGGAACCAATGATATTAAGAATACATACAATCTCTCACCAAAACAGATTGCAGAACATCTAGAGCAAACTATCTCAATGATTATAGAAAATGATGTGATTGAGTCAGTACAGCAAATTATCATTGTTTGTCCGCCATCAATCATTCATCCTGAAGTTGGAAATCTAGATGAGCGGGTAGTGCGGGGTATAGAGCTATTTAATGTGCTTCCAAGTTTGTATAAAGAAGTTGCAGAAAAACATGGATGCGAGTTTCTAAATGCGGGGGACTGTATTTCTTCGAGTAAAAAAGACGGGTATCATCTGGATGCAGATAGTCACATTGCATTGGCAAACGCAATCAAAGGGTTAATTATTTAAATATGCAATTCTATACCCGCAAAGATATTCTCGAAATTGTAAAACCAGACCCATCGTGGATGAATTTCGACGTTCCTGTGACGTATGAGAAAAAGACTATTCCTTTGAAAGAGGTAATTGAGACTTTGTATAGTGTTTGGGATGATATTGAAGATTTCGAACGAGTATCCTTTATGGAATACGCAAAGGCTTTTAAAGATAATGTAATTTCAGATATACCACAAGAACGAAAACAAAAAATATTTGAAATCTATAATAATAAATTCATTGATACAGAACTTATGGTTCCATGTTTCATCTGCAAAGATTTGAAAATCTTGTTACCTGAGGAATATCCTCAAAACATGAAAACTCCTCACAGTGTATATATTGCAGAAGATAGAAACCATCGTCTTGTTGCACTTGCCTTACGAATTCTTGATGGAGAAAATTTAGAAGAAATACCCGTTACTGTTTTCTTTGGACATATTGCTTAGCTTTCTCCAGACCTTCACAACATGCACAACGTTCACTTGCTCCCCCGGTAGGATTCGAACCTACGACCAATCGCTTAACAGGCGACTGCGCTACCGCTGCGCCACAGGGGAATCTGTGGTCCCTCTAAGATAGAGGAATGTGGCAAGACTATACCATTTTTATCTTTTAGCTTCAACAGCTACAGTCTAAAATCACTTTCGTACACCGGCCGACCGTATGGTGTGGGGTTGTTCCAGAAGTCAAAGCGGAACCAGCCGTAGCCCTGTTCGGGGTAGGAGTAGTAGTCGGGTGCTTGGGCAGCCATCCAAGTGCCTGGCGGGAGTGCTGTGGGTGCGATGAATTCTCCCCGGATCAAGTGAGGATAGAGTACCCATACGATGAGGAGTGCGCCAATAGTTGCCAATACTTTGCCCATGGAGCTATACTACTGTTCCTTGAGAGGAATTCAACTCCATCTATCACTATGCATCACTTCACCAAAAAGACAAAAATAGTCGCAACCATAGGTCCTGTCACCGAATCCAAAGAAATGATCTCAATGATCCTTGCGGCGGGTGTGAACGTGGCGCGTATCAACATGAGTCATGGCTCGTATGATGAGCAGTCTCGCAAGATACAAATGATCGATCGTGTTGCAAAAAAGGAAGGCTATACCGTGGGTATACTACTGGACCTCTGTGGTCCCAAGATCCGGATCGGGGACTTCGTCAACGGAGCTGTAGATCTGGTGACTGGACAAGAGCTCATACTGACCGGTACGCCGTGCGAGGGTGATACGTTGCGCGTGTACTTCAACTATCCACACATACAGACCGATATCAAAGCAGGCATGACACTCATGCTCGATGATGGCAAGAAAAAGCTTGAGGTGGTGAAAGTCAAAGG
Source organism: uncultured Candidatus Saccharibacteria bacterium (assembly GCA_964432275.1). Classification (GTDB taxonomy): domain Bacteria; phylum Patescibacteriota; class Minisyncoccia; order Phycocordibacterales; family UBA9973; genus UBA4124. The sequence continues at coordinate 17,265 of CAYSMH010000004.1, forward strand.
TACTGATGTGTACACCAAGGTGATCGTGGGCGGCAAGACCAAGAGTCGTCGCGGAGTGAACATTCCTGGTGCGTATCTATCGATCGATGCATTGACTGCAAAAGATAAAAAGGATCTGGTGTTTGGACTTGCCCAAGGGGTGGACTTTGTCGCGCTTTCGTTCGTGCGTACTGCAGATGATATTGAGGTACTGCGCAAGCTTCTCAAGAAACACAAATCACAAGCGCAGATTGTAGCAAAAATAGAAACCCAAGAAGCGATCGACAACATCGATGCAATCATTGCAAGTACCGATGCGGTGATGGTGGCACGAGGAGATCTCGCGATCGAAGTCGGACCAGAGCGTGTACCGTCACTCCAAAAGTCAATTATTAAAAAGTGTAACGATAGCGGCAAGCCGGTCATCGTTGCAACTCAAATGCTCGAAAGTATGATCACGACAGCAGTACCCACTCGTGCAGAGGTGTCGGACGTGGCTAACGCAATATTTGATGGAGCAGATGCGGTCATGCTCTCCGAAGAAACCACACTCGGCGCCTACCCACTCGAAGCGGTCACCATGATGACTCATATCGCTGAGCAAACAGAGCGAGAGATCGGCACACACCGACGACACAAGGTACACGCAGGAGACATCGTCGACTCGATCTCATCTTCGGTCGTGCACAATGCCGAAGACGTCAAGGCAACTGCGATCGTTGCACTCACCGAACGTGGCTCGACTCCTCGTATGATCGCTCGGTACAAACCACAGCAGCCGATCATCGCATTTACTCCACACGTACATATCATGCGCCAGCTTGTGCTCGTGTATGGCTGCTATCCAGTCAAGATTAAGCCGTTTCAATACATTGCGCAGATTATTCCTGCGGTAACTACAACACTCAAAAAGGAGCAGGTCGCTACCAAGGGTGACCATATCGTCATATCTGCCGGCGTACCATTTGGTGTCTCGGGCACTACCAACATGCTGATGGTTGTCACGGTGGAGTAGGTGATATACTAGGGGTATGAGTATATCAATCACCGCACAAAACATGGACCTGACCCCAGCACTCAAAGAGTACACCGAGAAACGTCTCGGGGGACTTGCGAAGTTTAGCGCGGGAGAGCCGGTCGTTGTAGTTGAGATAGGTAAGACCACTGAGCATCATCACAAAGGTGATGTGTTTGAAGCCAAAGTACATGTGACCACACCACTTGGCAAAGAGTTTCATGCTGCGTCTGCCAAATCCGATATGTACGAAGCAATCGATGATGTGCGATCAGAAATAGTCCGCGAGCTCACTAGTGCAAAAGATAAAAAAACTACACTCTTTCGTCGTGGTGCCCAAAAGGTGAAAAACATGTTGCGAGGATTTCGTTCTTAACTTTTGTACGTTGAGTACGGCATTCGTTTCCCATTCTCAGGTATCACTTCGTCGATCACAAACTGCTCACCATCAAGGTGGGCGTTTGTTATTTTCACACGGACACCATTGTCGAAAAAGTACGTGCCGATTGAGCCTACGTAGGCACGATACTTGCGGTCGTTGATGATGCCACTATCAGCAAGGTTGAGCTCACCCATATCCTTGGTGAACTTGCCGCACGTTGTAACCAGCGACTCGTCTTGTGGGGTGTGCGTGATAGTGCCGTCAAAGATTTGTGCAATAGTGGTGGGCAAGAGTGTGAGTGCTTCGGCGTTGAGCTTTGCACGTAGAGTGGGTGTGGTGTCGGTCGGATCGATCGCAACTTCTGTCGTAGCTAGAATGTCTCCTGCATCGAGTTTGTACACCATGTGCTGGATAGTAACACCAGTGACAGTATCACCATGGAGAATAGCTGATTCGGTCGGGGTCGCACCTCGGTACTGCGGGAGGAGGGAATAGTGCACATTGATCGTCCCAAACTTCGGCAAGTTGAGCACACGTTCCGGGATTATTTTTCCATATGCGACAACAACAAAGAGATCCCATTGGGTCTGAGAAAGTTCTGCAAAAAATGCGTCATCGAGTTTTTCAGGTTGCAGCACTTTTATACTGTGTGCGGTTGCCCACACTTTGGGATCTGGCGGAGTCATGACCATCCCGCGTCCAACTTGCCGATCTGGTCCAGTAACGACAAGAGAAGGGGAATACCCAGCCGCGACAAGTACATCGAGAAAGTCAGTCGTGAATGCCGGTGTACCAAAAAAGGCTATGTTCATAGTAGCATTCTAACATAAGATTGACTTTTCATAAATTAATGATATTGTTTATAAAAATAATTTGTCATGATGTATGAAGTTATATTTGAATATTTAAGAGTACGAAGGTGTACAAATGGAAATATACGATTTGGTATTTCTGCATTTATTCTTGATCAATACGAGTCAGAGTACGTTGTTGATAGTACAAAAAGAAAAATTTTGGAAATTGCCAAAAAGTTTTTTCCAAATTACAACATTCATTCAACTAAACAAAGATGTTGTAGTCCAAAGTTACCCTTCACTTCAAAATTATTTATTGATACGCTCTTTATACTTGAGCCTATCAAAAAAACCATTTCTGTTTAAGGAAATGGTTTTTTATTTTTGTGGCGGTACATCTTGCACCGCTGTTGCTTTGTCGATAAACAACACACCGTTTAAATGATCGATCTCATGTTGAAATATTTGTGCGAGCAAACCGCGACCTGACATGACGAACTCGTTACCATCGGCGTTCAATGCTTTCACGGTTGCACTTGTTGATCGTTTGACCAGACCGTACTTCCATCGGACTGACAGGCAGCCTTCGGAGAGCTCTTCTTTCTTTTTACCAATACGGATGATTTCGGGGTTGATAAACACGGTATCTTCTTTGAGAAGTTTCGATGCTTTTTGTGCAACGACAAAGATGCGCATACTGTGCCCGATTTGTGGAGCGGCGATGGCAACACCATCATCTTGGCCCGCAAGCGCGATCTTCATGTCGGTAAGTATGTTCTGTACACGAGTACTGGCAATCTCTGTTGTTGTAAGAGGTGCAGCGACTTGGCGAAGTACTGGTGCTGGTTCTTGGACGATATCAGGCATAGACTATTTGAGATGTTTAATGTATGCAGCGAGCTCTGCGATCGGGACTGTTTCTTGGCTACGAGTTTCCATGTTGCGAACGATGACTGTGTCGTGCACTGCTTCCATTTGACCAAAGATCATAACATACGGGGTACCGCTTTTTTCTGCGACAGCAAGCTGTGCACCAAGACTATCTTTAGATAGAGATTGCATGATTGGAATGTGTGCTTTGCGGAGGATTTCGACTACATTGAGACTTTTGAGCTTTGCTTCGGTACCCACTTGGATGAAATACACTTTGGGCTTTTTCATAATACGAGGAGTAAGATCCTTGAACCATGGTTGCTCCACGATACGATCCATACCGATTGAGCCACCCATAGCGGGGACGTCTTTTTTAGCCCCGAGTTGTCGTCCGAGATAGTCATAGCGACCTCCACCAGCCACAGTCATCTTTGTACCATCTTCCATTGTTTCGATGATTTCAAATACAGTATGTGTGTAGTAGGAAAGACCGCGTACAAGGTTCTTGTCGATTTGATACGGAATATTCATTTGATCGAGACATTCGAGTACTTCTTTGAAGTGGCGTTTGCCGGAGGTGCTGAGATAGCTGATTGAGTCTGGTGCTCCTGCGTTTATTTCGATAGTTTCTGGTTCTTTAGAATCAAGGATACGCATTGGATTGGTCTTGAGACGCTCTTGATCAATCTCTGCGAGTTTGTCGACATGTTTTTTGTAGTAGTTGGTAAGTTCGCGCAGATACGCAGGACGAGAATCTTTGTCACCAATAGAGTTGATTGTTACAAAAAGATTTTTAGCACCTGCTTCTTCGAGAATCGTGTAAATAGTCTTGATGACAAGTGCGTCAACAATACTTTTATCACTACCGAGGGCATCGACATCAAATTGGTAAAACTGTCGATATCGACCTTTTTGTGGTTTGTCATGTCGAAATACAGGACCTGAGTGATACAGAAGTACTGGTTGAGGGAGGCTTTGCATGCCGTGTTGTATATATGCACGCATGAGACCCGCAGTTTGTTCTGGGCGCATCGCAAGGTGATCCCCACCCTTAGTCTTGAGTGTGTACATTTCTTTGTCGACAATGTCGGTGCCAACACCAACTGCGGTGGTAAACACTTCTTCGTGTTCAAGGATAGGAGTTTCAATCGGTTTGAAACCGTAGTACACAGCGACTTCTTGCGCTTTTTCAAAAAGGCCTTGGAACTTATAGTAGTCATCACTCACGATATCTCGCATACCTTTAGGGGTAGAGAGTTCTTGAGATGACTTTTTTGATTCTTTGTTATTCATAGGTTACGTCTGCGGGTAGATAGTCAATACTGTTTAATGGCAAAAGGCGGACTAGTGCTCGGCCACGAATGTTGTCTTTAGGAAGACTTCCCCAAGATCGTGAATCGTAACTGCCGCTTCGGTTGTCTCCCATAACGAAGTATTTGTCTGAAGGTACAGTAAACGTAGCACTATCTTTGAGTGTATGAGAAATAAATGGTTCTTGGAGCACGAAACCTTCGGGATAAGTATCGTTGGTGATAGTAATCTGACCGTTACTTATTTTGACGGTATCACCAGGGAGGCCGATGATGCGTTTGATATAGTATTTACTAGGTTCTGGAGGAGACTTAAATACGATCACTTCTCCACGTTCTGGTTCACGAAATCGGTAGCTTATTTCATCGATGATTAGGTATTGACCGTGTTTGATGTTGGGGTCCATTGAGTTACCAGAGACAATAAATGGTCGCACGACAAATGCTTGGATGAGAAGCGCGAGACCGATCGCTGCAGCGATATAGAGAACATTTTCAATGAAAACAAGAAAACGACTGCGAGTGCTCGGTACAGGTACTGGGGTGATGTCATCCATAAACTTGGGTAAGTATAGACGATTTTGTCACCACAAACAACACACGAGACAATACGACGTTTTTGTAGTTTAATGAACCTAATATGTATATCCTTATCGGGCTGGGTAACCCAGGTCAGAAATATGAAAAAAATAGGCATAATGTAGGTTTCCAAGTGCTCGATCAGATCGCGGATACACACGGACTTTCGTTCAAAGATGATAAATACACCTTCTCGCAAAAGGCTTCGTTTGGTGCAGAGTGTGAACTGGTAAAACCACAGACATTTATGAATGACTCGGGCAAGTCCGCCAAAGCATTCAAAGAAGGGGAGATAGTGGTGGTGTATGACGACATCGATATTAATATCGGCACTGTGAAGTGTTCATTTGATCGCGGAGCAGGTGGGCACAATGGTGTGCAGTCCATCATCGATCATCTCGGTACAACTGCATTTGCGCGCATTCGTGTTGGGGTGCGACCAGTGCATGAAGAGCTTATACCGCGTATTGCACCACCGGACGGATTTGAGAAATATCTTCTTTCAGATTTTGCGCCGATGGAGTCCGAACTTCGTGAGCAGGGGGTCAAGCGAGCTATAGAGATTATTGAAGTATTAAAAAATGGCAAGAGCTTTGAGGAGGTGATGAATATGTATAACTAATAAAAAACCCCGATACACTGATCGAGGTTTTTTAGTATGAAGAAATTATTCTTCTTTCTTTTCGTCTTTTGGATCACCGTAGACGAGTGTCATACGTTGCTCCTTGGGTTCAAAGAGGGTCACTGTAAATGCATATGTGCGACCAAGTTGGAGTTCTGCACGAAGTTTTTCTTCAGAACCAAATGTTGAGTGGTGAACAAGTCCTGCAACACCTTCTTTGATAGACACGAGTGCACCGTGTTTGTTGTACTTGATGACCACACCTTTAACAGTGTCACCCTTTTTGAGGCTACCTTCGAAGCTTTTCCATGGGTTTTCTTTGAGAGCTTTGATCGAAAGCGAGATTTTGCCATCCTTGATGTCGATGATCTTTGCTTTCACCTTGTCTTTGAGTTTAAACATTGAACGTGGATCTTCAACGAGCCCCCAGTCAAGTTCAGAGATATGCACGAGCCCTTCCAATCCATCTTCGATCTTCAAGAACACACCAAAGTCAACGATACCAGTGACTTCACAGTCAAGCTCGTCTCCCACAGAGTATTTAGAGACAACCTCCTGGCGATCTTCGGTGGTACCATCTTTTTCAGAGAAAATGATTTTACCATCTTTTGGGTTCGCTGAGATCATCATTACTGCGAGTTTGGTACCTGCGAGTTTTTTGAGTTCACGCATGATTTTATCTTTGTCAGAGTCCTCTACACGTGGGTAGTGTTCTGCTTTGAGCTGACTTGCAGGTAGAAAGCCTCCCACACCTTGCCAGTCGATGATAAGGCCACCTTTGTTGGCATCCTTGATAGTGAGTTCAAAGATAGTCTTGTCTTTGATTGCAGCTTCAGCCTCACTCCATAGAAGTGCAGCTTTTGCTTCCTTGAGTGAAAGTTCGATATAACCATCTTCGTTTTCTGCATCGACTACCTTTGCCTTGATGATGTCGCCAATGTTGGTCTTCTTGATCAAGTCACGAGCGGCGATGTATTCGCGGCCGTAGATGATACCGGTACCGTATGGTGCAAGATCAATATAGATCGCTGCTTTTTCAACGCCGATCACTGGACCTTCGACGAGTTCATCGAGGCGGGGTCGGTGAGGACCTTCGTCTACTGTATCTACTGCTTCCACGACTTCTGCCTGTGGTTGCATTTGTTCGAGTTCTGTTTCTTTTTTCTTTGCCATAAATATAAATAAAATGCGCCGCAGAGGCGGCGATCCGGTGAGCCGATGTTTTGTGGCTCCCGAACTGCCTACCAAGATTTCATCTAGCATTTCGAGCCTAGGTGAGGTTATTCCTAATAGGTTACTTATTAACTCTTGCGAGTAGGGAAATACTAGCATTTCAGAGGCATGTTGGATAGTATTGACTGTACATGATTGATGTGTTAATATAATAAAAACTAAAACAATGAAAAGAACGTTAAAAATCGTCAGTTCCATAGCTGACTACACGCAATATTTGAAGGAAAAAGGAAAAGTAGCTCCCAACGAAGAATTGAAAAATATAAAAATTTCAATCAAAAATGGACAAATAATATCAACCTACGAAGGTACTGATGAGTTAGTTTCAATTGAAACAGAAACTCCTTTGAAAAAACTGCTCTCTGAAAATTTACAGCAATTTCTTAAGAGGAAGGATGCTTCAGAAAGACTTTTCAACCATCTACCCGCTGGAGTAGCCAGGGCTTTGAGGCAAGACGATAAAAATTATTCAAATGTGACTGTTGGAGACTTAATGCTTTTTAAAGTAAAAGATCTTGAAAAAGCTAATTTTAGAGGTATTGCAAATAAATCTATATCTGAATTAATTCAGTACATAGGTGAAGAAGAACTTTTGAAAGGGTACCCGTTATATGGTGCTTAATTTTAGAAAGCCGGAAGTTGCCCGGCTTTTTTTATTACCTTTTTTTTGCTAGTATAGCTTCATGGTTATCACCTATTACGGCAAACAATACTTCAAGCTCACCCTTGGCGATCTCACGATCGCGACCAATCCACCCGCAAAAAGTCTTAAGCCCTCACGTTTCGGTGCCGATATTGCACTCATCACTACCAATACCGAGGAGGGTAATGATCCTGAAACAGTGTCTCTCGGTGACAAGGTACCGTTTGTGATCGACAGTGCGGGCAGCTATGAAGTACACGAGCTCTTTGTTGCTGGTGCATCTAGTACGGTGACAATCAACAAGGTGGAACGTATTAATACCGTTTACGGCTTTGAGCTTGACGGGATCAAGATTTGTTTTCTCGGGTCGGTATATGACGAAAAAGCACTTTCTACAGAGGCAAAAGAAATAGCTGCAGCAGCAGATATGATATTTGTAGACATAGGAGACGATCCTGCACATGCGTACAAAACAGCGCTATCGTTTGAGCCCAATGTGATTATTCCAATGGGATATGATACTGATTCACTCAAACGATTTCTCAAAGAAGCAGGCCAAGAAAAAAATGAAGTACAAGACAAGGCGACACTCAAGCGTCGTGATCTTGATGGTAAACAAGGGTTCGTTATCGTACTTCAATCACAAAGTTAGTAGACTATGGCGCTATTTGAACAACACCCGCACCATGTTCGCAAAAAAATAGCCCTTGGGATTACCGCTTTTGTGGCCTGTGTGCTAGTCATTCTTTTTATGTATACCTACATGCGCAAAGAGGCACAACCAAATGAATCAAGTTCAAGAATCAACACATTTTACACCACACTACTAGAGCAAGCACAATCGATTTTTGATCGAAATTAAGGTATACTAACTACCTCTAATCACCTATAGGTATGGCAAAAAAAGCATCTCAATCCACCCCTGAACCAATCCCTACTGAGCGGCAAAGTATTCTTCCGGTCAATATCGTTACCGAAATGCGCACGAGCTTCATTGACTACGCGATGTCCGTGATCACTGATCGAGCACTTCCTGACGTGCGCGACGGACTCAAACCAGTACATCGTCGTATTCTCTTTGCAATGTATAAAAACGGTCTTGTTGCCAGTGCCAAGTTTCGTAAAAGCGCATTGATTGTCGGTGATGTACTTGGTAAATATCACCCTCATGGCGATCAATCAGTGTATGACGCGATGGTAAAAATGGCGCAAGATTTTGCATACCGATATCCGCTCGTGAAAGGGCAAGGAAACTTTGGCTCGATCGACGGCGACAATGCTGCAGCGATGCGTTATACAGAGGCGCGCATGAGCAAAATCGCAATGGAAATGATCCGCGATATCGAAAAAGACACGATCGATTATCGTCCCAACTACGATGCAACTCTGATGGAGCCCTCAGTGATGCCAACCGCAGTGCCTAGTTTGCTGCTCAACGGTACGCTCGGTATTGCAGTAGGTATGGCGACCAACATTGCTCCACACAATCTTGGGGAAGTGATGGATGCATGTCTGTATATGGTAGAGAACGATGATGTGAGCAACGAAGACCTTGCGGGGATTATTCAAGGCCCTGATTTCCCAACAGGCGGACTCGCATTTAACAAAGCTGATATTGCACATGCATTTGCAACAGGACGTGGTGGCGTAGTATGTCGCGGGGAAGCAGAAATTGCTGAGACCAAAAGTGGTGTATACACGATTACAATCACTTCACTACCGTACCAAGTCATCAGATCAAACTTTGTTGAGTCAATCGCATCACTTGTTCAAGAAAAGAAACTTGAGGGTATTAAAGGACTTGAAGACCACTCAGCAGCTGATATGCGTGTCGTTATTACGCTCAAATCAGGCATTAATCCGCAAAAGATTCTCAACTATTTATACAAACACACTCAACTCGAACAAACATTTCACTACAACATGGTCGCACTCGTCGATGGTACACCAGAGACACTGTCATTGAAGTCTATCCTTACATCATTTATTGGTCACCGAGAGATAGTGATTCGCCGCCGTACTGCATTTGATCTCAAAAAGGCAAAAGATCGCGAACATATTCTCCTTGGTCTCAAGAAAGCGCTTGATCACATCGATCGTATCATCACATTGATTCGCGGATCCAAAGACGCTGCAGTTGCAAAGGTAAACTTGATGAAAGAGTTTAAGTTCTCTGATCTTCAAGCAGATGCGATCCTCGAAATGCGGCTACAGAAACTCGCAGGCCTTGAACGCAAGGCGGTTGAAACAGAGCTCAAAGAAAAGCAGGAGCTTATCGCAGAACTCGAAGCACTTCTTGCAAGTACCAAGAAGATATTCAAAGTCATGGCAGATGAGTTTCGAGAGATCAAAGATAAGTACGCGGATGATCGTCGTACCAAGATTGTTTCAGGAGGTACTATGGCAATCAGTGATGAAGATTTGATTCCTGAAAAAGAATCTGTGCTGGTATTGACCTCTGGTGGATACGTCAAACGTACCGATCCAAGTGAATACAAGATTCAAAAGCGTGGCGGTGTCGGTGTAATTGATCTCGAAACCAAAGAAGAAGATTTTGTGACGACGCTACTGACGACTGATACACATTCAGATCTTCTCTTCTTTACCAACAAAGGGAAGGCATATCAAATCAAAATGTATGATATCCCAGAGGGTAAACGTGCTACAAAAGGTAAAAGTATTATGAACTTCCTTTCACTTGGTGGGGATGAACAAGTCACAAGCGTGCTTGCGGTGCCTAAAAAAGCAAAAGAAGAAAAGGCGTCACTCTTTCTCATTACCAAAAATGGTGTTGCAAAGAAAATGTCATACGACAGCTTCAAAGATGTTCGACGTAGCGGTATCATCGCGATTAGACTTGATGATAAAGATGAACTCCAGACCGCGCTGCGTGTTCAAAAAGGGCAGAGTGTTATCCTCGCATCAAGTCAGGGGCAGTCAATCCGGTTTGCAGAAAACGATGTACGTGAAATGGGTCGCACTGCTGGTGGAGTGCGTGCGATGAAGCTCGGCAAACACGATACTATCGTAGGAGCAAATGTTGTGGCAACTGAAGACGGGACATATATGCTCACGCTTGGTGCAAATGGTATTGGTAAAAAGACCAAGATTAGTGAGTACAAGATCCAAAAGCGTGGCGGTAGTGGTATCAAAACAACCAAGATCACCGCAAAGACTGGTGCACTCATGGTGGCAATGGTGGTTACCGATGGAGAACTTGTAGCAATGAGTAAAAAAGGACAAGTGATCCGCGTAGATCTTGCGACCATCCCTTCATCAGGACGACAAACACAAGGCGTCACGATCATGAAACTTCGCGCAGGCGATACACTTGCGTCTGTTACGTGTTTGTAAGAAAAAAGAGAATACATTTCGAAAAAAGCACGAAAATTTCTTGCTAGAAATTTTCGTGCTTTTATACCACATGCAACGCTCACACAGAAGAAATATTTATTCCGAAAACTCGCTTCGCTCAAACAGTTCTTCATAAATATTTCTTCTCTGCTCGCTTCATTGCTATACTATATATATGTTCATGGATCCTGTTGCCATACTTGCAAAGTGTAATCTTCAAGTCACTGATACCGTCGTTGATTTTGGTGCAGGGTCCGGTTTTGTAGCAAAAGCAGCGTTAGGCTACGTACCACAGGGTAACGTATTTGCTATAGAGATCAATCGCGACATGGTCACTCGACTAACTCGCGAAGCTACTGAAACTAATAAGAAAAATCTTCATGTACTATGGGGAGATATCGAAGTACTCGGAGGCAGTAAAATGGGAGATGGCGCTGCAGATTTCATCATACTTTCCAACACATTGTTTAGTCTTGAAGATAAAGAAGGGTGTTTCAAAGAAATCGCACGCGTCATAAAGCCGGGTGGGCGCATACTTGTTGTTGATTGGTCAGAATCATTTGGAGGGCTCGGGCCACAACCACAGTCTGTCGTGAGCAAAGATACCGTACGGGGACTTGCGGCTCGTGTCGGGTTCACTGAGTTAACAGATACACTACCAGGGGGAGATCATCACTATGCTATACTTTTCAAGAGTTAATCACCTATCGGAATGAAATCATCATTTCAAACAATTCTCGTCATCCTTTTTGTCGTTGTTTTTGCAGGCGCGGTTATGGTATTTTCGGGAATCATACCCATCGGCTCCAAACAAGCAGCAGCTACTCCTTCGGGTACTGTGGTGATGTGGGGTACTGCACCGCAAACACTTATGCAGCAGTATGTCGATAGTCTCGTCGCGTCTGTCAGTGGTGAGTATGCGATCAGATATATAGAGCGTGATGTTGATACATTTGAGCAAGATATGATCGTGGCACTTGCCAATGGTGATGCGCCTGATCTAGTAATGTTTCCCTCAGAGTTGATCGAACGACTCAAAAGTAGACTCTATGTAATACCCTATGCAGCCTACAGTGAGCGACTCTATCGTGATACTCATATCGAAGGTGCACAGCTTTTCTTGCGCAAAGATGGTGTACTCGCATTACCACTTGTAGTTGATCCGCTTGTGGTGTATTACAACAAAGATATTCTTGCTGCAAAAAACTTCGTAGTTCCTCCAAAGACATGGTCAGATCTTCAGCGTGTGATACCACTTCTGACTATTCGTGACACGAGAGGTACTATCACACAGTCGACTATTGCGCTTGGTGGAGTTACCAACGTTGCTCATGCTCGAGATATACTTTCGGCACTATTTCTACAAACGGGAAACAGTATTGTTTCGTACCAACCGTCAACTGATAGTAGTTCTGTGGTGCTAGGTATGACTCCTGCTGGGGCCGAGAGTGCACCCACTGCACAAGCACTTGAGTTTTATACGAGTTTTGCAAACCCTACCAGTAGCAACTACTCATGGAATAGCGGATTCCCTAGTAGTTTGACACAGTTTATTGCTGGCAAAAGTGCATTTTATATTGGACGGGCGAGTGAGTTGTTTACTATCCAAGCACAAAATCCCAACCTCAACTTCGATGTATCAGAGCTCTTTCAGACAGGGGTAGGGTCTCGACCTATTACGTTTGGATCATTTACCGCAGTCGGTGTTATGAAAAACGCACCCAACTTCACCACTGCATACGCAGCAGCAACAGCTATGAGTAGTGCTGCAGGAATAGATGCACTCTCTAAAACTCTCTCACTTGCTCCAGCGCGACGTGACTTACTGCTTGTTCAACAGGCAAATCCATATGTATCAACATTCTTTACCGCAGCACTGTCTGCGTTTGGGTGGGCTGATCCAAATCCAGTGACTACTACTGCCACATTCCAATCAATGGTTGCTGATGTACAAAGCGGCAAGAGTGTTCCACAAACAGCACTTTTTGAAGCTGTGCGTAAGTTACAATCTGCATTATGATGAAATATATTCTCACCTGGTTATTGATCGGTATACTCATGACTTCTACAGGACATGTAGAAGCATCAAGTTTTTCTTGTATAGAAAAGAGACCAACTGAAACAGGAGTAGGGTTGCGTGTTTCTGGTACAGGTATTGTTGCGCACGTGATCAAAGTGCTTCCTTCGACGGCTCCCAACAATTCGTACGCGATTGAGCCAATCGATAGTACATATAATGCTGACGCAACTGCTGGATATTTTGTCTACACTGATTTGCAACCAGGAACCTCGTATCGAGTACGAGCATATGATGGAGCAGGTACGTTGATCCAAGACATCGGCAACTGCTCGTTCACGACGACAGCTGCCGGTACTGGCACTCCTCCTGTCACATCAACCACACCTGTGGTATCTGGAGGTTGTAATGAAGCAGACCAGTGCTCTGATTGTAAAGACAACCAAATAGGAGATGGCAAAAATTACGGGTACGGTACCAATAACGGTGATCGCAAGGCCGATCGGTATGGCACACTCGAGTTTGAACCCGATCCTGCATGTTTTGCAAAAGGGGTAACGATAGAAAAAGGGGATGACCTCGCGTACAACACTGATGGTACTCCTGCGAGTGTGATCCCATGTACCAACAAATGCACGCTCAACGACGTCTTTCGACTGCTCAACAACATTATTGCGTTCTTCTTCAAGGTGCTCTTGATTCCGATCTTTGTGATCATGATCATGTATGCAGGGTATAAATATATCGCTGCACAAGGTAACTCTGGGAAAATCGCGAACCTCAAGCGGATGCTCGGATACTTTATTGGAGGTATTTTGCTGATATTGTGTGCGTGGCTTATCGTACGCACCATCATGAACACACTGCTTAACGATCAGTTCAAGCAAAGTGGAGTAGAATTACTCGGAGAGTAACGGTATACTACTATAGTATGAAATACACATTTATTGCTGCTGTCTTTGCTCTCATCTGGATACCGCAGAGCGTGTTTGCAGCAAATGACTTTATCTGTGTAGCGCCGACAATTAATGCAACTGATATGACGCTTGTCGTTACGGGATCCGGCATCTCTATGCGTTCAGTCAAAATAGTACCAGTGAGTGATATTACTGGTAACCTTTCGCAGCAGCCACTTACAAGAATCAATGCTCCATCTGGCGATAGGGCAGAAATGTATTTTGAAAACCTTACTCCTTCGACATCCTACAAAGGGATTGTTACGACTCAGGTCGGAGGAGCTTTTTATGAAGATATTATTAAATGTACATTTGCAACCAGAGCTTCTGGTGCCAGTACGACCCCTACAACACCAAGTACCTCTACTCCATTACCTCCTTCTACTCCTACCTCTACCAACAACGATGCTGCATTTCGTATGTCGACTACACAACAACCTGGTGGGCAGGTGACTATATATGCGACGTCTCTCATATCAGTCAATGCAACAGGGTGGATCGAGGTTCGTAAGGCGGGGCAACAACCAATAGTTGTATGTTCCAATAAAAACTTCCCTGCGCAAACACTTGCTGATCCATGTGTAAAGCCAGGACTTGCAGCAGGTGCGTACACAGCACATGTGTTTAGTACTGGTACTGATGGGAGGCCGTACAATGCAATGACTGAGTTTAGTATCAGTGGAAATACAACTAGTACCACATCAAACACTGGCACCACAGCAACGGGTTCATCGGGTAGTGGGACCACGGGTACCACTGGTACAACATTTACACCTTCTGGTGGCGCAGCAGGCAACAGTATGCCATCAAACAACACGACGCTACTATCGGTACGCCTCGAAAACCCTCTCAAGGTCAACACGGTGCAGGATGCGATCAAGTATTTCGTCAACGCGCTCATACGCATAGCGATACCATTTATTGTCGTTTTCTTTATTTGGTCAGGGCTACAGTTCATCCTTGCGCAGGGCAACCCCGACAAGCTTGGCAAAGCCAAAAAAACATTTCTGTATACTATTATAGGTACACTGTTGATCCTTGGCGCATGGGCGATCACCAACGCGATTATTGGCACTGTTAATACACTTGTAAAATAATTATGAAATACACTTTCCTTGCTATTGTTCTCAGTCTCGTCTTTTTTTCTCCGCAAAGTGTCTCTGCTGCGACCTATGCTTGTACTGCTAAAAACGCAACGTTTGATAGTGCATCGATTACGGTGATGCCAAGTGATGGTAGTATCGAAGGTAGTTCTGTGAGCCTCTATACTACTAACGGTACTCAGTACACGCCTAGCTCAGTGACGCGAGTAGCAGCTCCTATGCCTTCAAATATAGTAGGAGCAACGTATACATTTACTGGACTCGTTTCTGGTACCGTGTATTATCCAGTGATTACAGGTAGCGGGATAGCTTCCCAACAAGTTCCGGGTTGTACTGTTACAACAACACGTAGTCCTGCATCTAGTACACCCAACACGGTACCTACATCTACCAACCCATTTCCTGTTGGCACCGTGGTCAGTAGTGGCACCTTTGGTACTACACCAGTAAATCCTAGTCCAAATCCAAGCACTCCTACTACAGTCGCTGCTCCACAGGCAAACGCATCTCAGCTTCAGCAGTGTAGTGCCATCAAGTTTGACTCGATACTCGACATACTCATCTGGCTCAAGTGCGTCATTGTGATCGCGATCATTCCTCTCATCTTTTCTGCAGCACTCTTGTTCTTCCTCTGGGGTGTGATGAAGTTCATCATGGCATCAGATAGTAATAAAAAAGAAGAAGGCAAGAAGTTCATCATCAATGGTCTTATCGGACTCTTTGTGATGACGGCACTGTGGGGGATCATCTCTATCGCCGGCGGCATACTCGGTACCAACAACAGTACTGTACCGCTGTTACAAACTGAATGTCTGACGAAAAATGGTTGCCAGCCCAAGAAGCCATAGACAGTGGGGACCTAGAGTTGGTATACTGATAGCATCCTTTTATTAGTAGGGTAATAGTTACAATTAATTTATATTTATGAAAAAAATCGCTCTCACATCACGCCTCGCTGCATTTGGTATGGCACTTGCTGTCCCAGCACTCGCGCTTGCGCAAACTTGGCCAACTAGTACCACAGGTACTGCAGATACGACATATGTTGATACATGGCTCAACAAGGGTCTACAATGGCTCTCACAAGCTATCACTGTAGTGATGGTGCTCATGACACTTTGGTTCTTGATCAATGTGTTCCGGTATGTAATGGAAAAAGATGCAGGCAAGCTTGCGGAAAAGCGCAAAGTCATGTTCAACGGCTTGATCGGTCTCTTTATTGCAGTATCAGTATGGGGTATCATTCGTATTGCTGGTAATGTGTTTGGTACCAACAATGCTGCTACTCCAAACTTGGTATGCCCTCCTGGTGCTGAGTACAACACTTACACTAAGCGTTGCGAAGTTCCACGACTATAATCTCTCATGTTGATCGCATACGCTGACTCGCTCGACGACTTCCTCTTTCGGCTGAATGCCAAGGTAGTCAACCCTGCTATTGAATTCGCATTTATTATTGCGTTCGTCGTGTTCATGTGGGGAGTACTTGAGTACATACGCGGTGCAGGAAATGAAGAAAAACGCTCCAAGGGTAGACAGCATATGCTCTGGGGGGTGATAGGGTTTGTGATTATGTTTGGAGTGTTTGGGATTATGACACTTCTAACCCGGACCTTTGGGATCAAGGGTGGTACATTCACCAACGACCAGCAAACGTTTACCCCGCCCACTATCCAAGAACTCAAAATCCCCGAATAAAAAAACGCCGCTTATCACTAAGCGGCGTTACTCGTTTGCAAAGAACTATTTCAGGTATGCAGTGTATGTTACGTTCACCGTTTTATCACTGATTAGTTTGGCATGTATGTGCCCGTAGGGTATTGTGCCTGTATAATCGTACTGCCTATACCCAGGTACACTGTCGGCATCTCTCCATGCTTGGTACATGTAGTGACTACTGCGATCCTTGGTGTAGATGAATACTGTAATGGTGTCGTGAATGTTCACTGGGAGCCAGTATTTCTGTAGAGGCTCACTTTTCCATGTGTGCACGGTACCGGGTTGCCATGTGAATTCTTCGCCGAGACGGAGACTCTCTGGTCCTGTACCAGTCACAGCTGAGACATGTTGTGTTTGCAACATATCTGTTTTGATTGAGTGACTACTGTACTGTATTGGAGCAGGGGGTGATGTAGGTCGATTGTCCCGCCAGCCAAGAAAGTATACTAGGAAAAATAAAATAATTCCTATGCCTGCTCCTACACCCAAAGCTTTTAATAACCACAAAGGTGTTTTTTTAAAGGTATCAATAGTTCCTCTCCATGAGTTTTTAAACTTGATACGTTTCTTGTTATTGATATAGTATCCTATGCCAACAACAATGAAAATCGTAATGAGTGTTACTATCATTTTTTATGTCCTCCTTTTTTTGATTTTTCACCCTCGTCTTTTGTTGCATCTCTGATTTCATCTGCAGCATCCAGTGCGAGAGTTGTGTTGATGATGTCATTTACGTTTACTGGCTGAACTGCACCGGGACCCTGCTGTCCCTCGATGAGTACACGAAGGTTTGGTTGAGCCGCAGCTTTTTTCACCACAGTAAGATTTTCTGTTTGCATCAGATCTTTCTGGGCTTCTTTGTTTGCATTGATAATATCGATTGCAACTCCTTTTTTAACTTGAAGTTGTTTGTCTAATGCTTGTGCATTGTTGTCAGCAGTATTGAGGTTAATTTTTGATGTTGCATTTAATTGTAATGCATCTACAAAACCACGAGATTCTTCGTTAATATCATAATCAATGAGTGTGATATTAATCAAATACACCCCTAAACGTTGAACAAAAAGTATTTCATAGTTTATACGATCAAGAAACGTGATTGTTTCTTTACGCTTTCCACTAGAATCTGCATAATAAAATACTTTTGTACCATCTTTTATGAGTGTTTGCTCAAAAGGCTCTGTGTTTACTACAGGGTAGTTGGACAGTTTTTCGCCACGAATATTTGCAAGGTCAGCGTATATCATTTTAGATATGACTTCACCTAATGTACCAAATATCGCGGCTTGTAAACTACTGTGCCATTTTCCAGAGTTTCTGTAGCGAGCTTCGAATGGAGAATCCATTTTCACTGTTGCTTGGATGCTTGCATCAATTTTGATATTTTCTGGATTTACACCAGCTTTCAAATTTTTCTTTTCAAGCATAGCTTGTTCTGTTTCTCCTGTTTCAAGACGTTTTACTTCAAAACGATAGTTGTACTCATCTCGGTGATGGTTCGTGATTTCTTTTCTGTGAAAAGAAATTTCAGTATCCTTTTTAGGATTACCCCCGACGATGTGTTTGTCGCCTTCAGTAACTTCACTACTTTTTCGTGGCTCTACCCACTCAAACTCGTATATGTCAACTTTTTGAAAAGGCCACCATATCCAGGTAAATAAATTTTTATTTATTCCGTTGATTAAACGCTTGGTTTTTTTGTCGTAGATACGATCCGCGACACCACTAATGGTGCGTAGAAAGCGCCCAAACATTGTGATGTTTTTGTGGCGACCTTCTTCGTTGAGAACAAGGCACATCCAGATCCATAAAATGAATAAGCCGATAAGGGCTCCAGTTACTACTGATTCCATATGTTTTTTTGTTTTTATTTTTTTAAAGAATGTTGTTTAAATGTTTGATTATTTTATAACAAATATATAGATTTTGTCAATAAAAAAAACCGTCTCCATAAGGAAACGGTTGTGAGTGTGTTTCGATCGTAATTTACTTAATCCATTTTTCTCCACGATTGTTTGTGTTGAACCCGATTTCACCAAGACGGTGATATCCAGGGAACCAGATATCAAGTGTAGAGATACCTGGAGAGCTAACCCAGTATCCAGATATTGATACAAGGGTAGGGATAGTGGGACGTAATACTCCATTGACATATGTCAGCCTTGATAGCATCACATATCCTCTTCCCGAGGAAGCGGTCATACCTACTTCCTGATTGTATATTCCTGGACCTGCGGTTGTTGAACCGTCACGGTTGGTTTGGATATACGATGCCCTGCCTACAGGTACTACCATTGCGATGGTACCAGCTTTACCTTGCCCGTTAGGCAGTAGTGCCCCGGTGACGCCGTCGTATGCAGGTTCAATAACCCATTGCATACTAGCAGTAGTACCGTTTGCAAACATGATAGTACTTGTCTGGTTGCCATTATCAAGTGCAACAATAGTTGGACGAATATCTTGGGGTGGCAGTGTCATTCTGCGAACATCATTTAAGGTCGGTTGACCATAGGCACCCGCGTTGGGGTTGCAGCTCATGAGAGTGAATGCGGTAATTGCGATCATTACAAAGAACAGTATTTTTTTCATCTTAGTAGTTTTTATTGTTTATAAATAAATTGTTAATTGTTTCAGTCGTCCAACAGGGCTGTGCGAGATAACTGAAACAATTAACTACTACTTCATGATTCTGAGTATATTATAGCAAATATATATGTATTTGTCAAGCGGTTTCGATATACCCCATTTTATAGGGGAAATGGGCTTGGAAAAGGCTTATTTTTAAGGTATTATGGGCTGTGCCAGAGCGAAATCGCTGGAGTGGCGGAATTGGTATACGCGCTGGTCTTAGGAACCAGTGCCGCAAGGCTTAAGGGTTCAAGTCCCTTCTCCAGCACAGTATAATGCCTCTATAGCTCAGTTGGTAGAGCAGCTCCCTCTTAAGGAGACGGTCGCAGGTTCGAGCCCTGCTAGGGGCACAAAACAAAAACATCCTCATGTAAGGATGTTTTTGTTTTGTATGGTGCCCGGGGTGGGACTCGAACCCACACGACATTTCTGTCTGAGGATTTTAAGTCCTCTATGTCTACCATTCCATCACCCGGGCACTATATCGTTATCAAGTAGTCGGGGAGACCCGGGCGAGAATCGAACTCGCGTATAGTTCTTTTGCAGAGAACCGCCTTACCACTTGGCCACCGGGTCTTATTGTCGTAACAGAGCTTCTATAGTGTGGAGCGCTTTTTGTCCACTGTCAATCTGTACATCAAGAAATGGAATTGTGCGGACATTGAGGTGTGCTTTCACTGCATCTCGCATATCGGCACGTTTGCGTTTGAGGAAGTTGAGGGCAGAATCTTCGCCGTCCTCAGGCATGACTGAGATATAGATCATAGCGCTGCGGCCACGATCGGCGAGTTCGACACGGGTCACCGTAATGAGTGCTGTTTTGTTGCTCTCGCGTTCGATGAACCGCGCAGCTGCTTCTCTGATTGCTTCTTGAATTTTCTCGTTGCGTTCCATACTAGACTGTTTTCATAATAAATACTTCAAGCACATCACCAGCGGCGATGTCGTGTTTGCATTCGATTTGGAGACCACACTCACCATCGGTCACGTCTTTGACTTTTTGTTTTGCTTGCTGGATTTCGATAATACGCGCTTCGGCAAGCGGGAAGTCTCGGCGAATCACTGTTGCTTTTGCGCCGACAGTGATCGTGCCACTCGTGACACGACACCCAACAACGTGGCGATCTTTGGTACTTGAAAATGTCTTGAGGACTTTCATTGTACCAATAACTTCACGAGTTTCTACTCGTGGGCGACGACGTTCGAGTTCTTCGGCAAGCCATTCAGTGAGTTTGTAGATAATGTCGAATGTTTCGACGCGCGCGCCCACCGTTTCATTGGCACTGCGGGCGCGCGCGTCTAGTCCCACATTAAACCCTAGCACGATAGATTCTTTGTCTGATTGTGCAAGTCGAATATCGCCTTCACTGATAACACCTACCCCTTTACCGATAATTTTGAGATGGAGTCCTTCGACTTGCATTTTTGCGATTTCACCAGCGATTGCTTCTGCGGTGCCATATACATCTGTTTTGATAATGAGAGGAACAACTTTGTGATCACCACTGATTGCCATGGATTCATTTGCGCTCTCAGTAGCCTGTTCTTCGACGAAATCTTCAGCATCACGTTTTTTATCAAAGACGTGGATCATCGTACCTACTACAGGTGCACTGTCAAAACCAACAAGATGCACAGGAGTACCGGGACCAGCACTTCGTAGTGCTTTGCCGAGGAAGTTTTCCATAATACGTGTAGTGGTGATAGCGGTACCAGCCACGACAAACTGACCACTCGTGAGTGTACCTTGCTTGATAACGATCGTAGCACTCACTCCACGTTTAGGGTCAAGCTTGCTTTCGATGACTATACCGCGTGCGGTACCTGTAGGGTCGTTGGGGATACTTTCAAGGTCTGCAACTAGGAGTATGGTGTCGAGGAGTTCAGGTATACCGGTACCTACTTTTGCAGAGACTGCAACCCACGGAATCGTGCCGCCGTATCCTTCGACGAGTACTTCGTGTTCAGCAAGCATTTGCTTTGTGCGTTCGATGTTTGCTTCGGGCCGATCAACTTTGTTGATAGTAACTATATAGGGGATGTTTGCAGAACGGATAGTATTGAGCGCTTCGATGGTCTGCGCTTTGACACCGTCTTCTGCAGAGACAACAAGAATCGCAATATCTGCTGCAGTCGCACCGCGTTCACGCATACCGGTAAATGCTGCATGTCCCGGAGTATCGATAAACGTGATATGGCGATCAGTGCCTTGATATGGGATCGTGATTTCGTACGCACTCAAGTGCTGAGTGATACCGCCTGCTTCACCATCTACCACATTTGATTTGCGGATATAGTCGAGGAGTGTTGATTTACCATGGTCGATGTGACCCATGACGGCAACTATTGGGGAGGCGAGAAGTGGTGTGTTCATAATGTTAACTCAAATGTTTTTTAGCGTCGGCGAGGGCATCAGCTTCTTCGTTGGTAAGAGATACGTCGGGGATACCACGATTTACTTTCTTGGCGTAGACGCCGACGTGGTTGCGGTTGGTGATGACTGAAAGTATGTACCCATCTTGATGTTCATCAAGTAATCCTGATGCAAAGCTTTGTTCTCCGCCAGCACTTTCGTATGCATTGTATCGCACAAGTGAGTATCCGCGAATCGAACGTTTGACACGTGCATCAATATGTTCGAGACCTTCTTTGTGTGCTTCGAGGGTTTCATCAGTTGCAGCAGCTTTGTGTGTGAGCCACGCGAGTGTTGACTCAAGTGATGCGCCATCTTTACCTGCCATAAATGATCGAAGTGTGGTACGGAGTTTCAGTACTACGACAAGGAGTGTTACCACGAGCACAAAGAGGAATATAGCGACCACGATGATGCTTGATGGTATACTGCCCAACATAGAACGCTATTATACTGATTTTTCCATGTTTTTCAAGCTTTTCACCAAACGCACTTATTTGGATTATGCATCAAGTACACCACTTGATACGCATATGATGCGTTCACTGTCGCCTATAAAAAAGTCTGTTGTAGGTGCGAACCCGCACGCACTTCACAAAGAGGGAGTACTTGCACGCACAATACTGCAAGATGCTCGTACAAAAGTTGCAAAAGTACTACAAGCACACTCAGATGAAATCGTTTTTACAAGCGGTGCAACGGAGAGTGACAACCTTGCGCTTGTGGGCACGATCAATCGTTTTCTGTATGAAGGAATACCTGCACACCAGATTGCTATTGCTATCAGCGATCTCGAGCACGCTGCGGTTATGGAAAGTGTTTCTCATTTGCGTGATAGTGGCGTGTTTACAATGACGATCCCGACGGAGAACGCAGGGGTACATCCAAAACATATTACGGTGCCAGACGGATGCAAAGTACTACTTGTTTCTATTATGTATGTTCATAACGAGATTGGTACAGTGCAACCGATCAAAGACATCGCAAAGCGTGTACGATATTTGCGTAAACAACACCCAGATATCACAATCATTTTTCATACTGATGCAACACAGGCACCGGCACACTTCTCACTCAACGTCGCACAGCTTGGAGTAGACCTCATGACACTAGGCGCGACCAAACTCTACACCCACAAAGGGGTGGGTGTCTTGTATAAAAAGAGAAATATAACACTCTCGCCAATCATGTATGGTGGTGGACAAGAATTTGGATTGCGACCAGGTACAGAACCGATCGAGCTCATTCATGCATTTGCACATGCACTCGAGTATTCACAAACTATTCAGCAAACCGAAACAGATCGTATAAAAGAGTTGCAAACATATTTTGAAGAAAAGCTTGTACAAGAAATCCCTGAAGTGCATATCACCGCACGTGATCAAGAGCGCACGCCACACATCACGCATATTGCGATCAAAAACTTTGATTCAGAACTGCTCGTCATCGAGCTCGATGCACAAGGGATCGCAGTGTCCGCAAAAAGTGCATGCAAAAATGAAGAAACAGGGGAGTCAGCGATTGTCGAAAAAATGTATGGTACAGGGTATGGCGCTGTACGGTTTTCATTTGGAAGAATGACCACTAAGAAAGATGTCGATAGGGCAGTGACTGTTTTAAAGAAAGTCTTGAAAAAATATGAGTAACGATACTATTGACTTTTAGTATTTTATATAATATAAGTATAGAAATTTGATCTTTCACAATAAAAAACTAAACATGAAAAAAATAGTATTTCTTGTTTTTGCAGTAACTGTGCTTTTATGTGGAGTTGCCAGTGCACAAGGATTTGAAGGTGGACACTTGACCATTACTTTTACAAATCACTTTGATAAAGTAAAAGAGGTATCAATCATCGGTAAGGATATGTACTTTGATGATTATAGACCCAATCCAGTAATTCTCCATGTAAAACGACGGCTTAGTGATGGAGAAGGAAAAGCATATACATTTCTCTTGCTGAAAGATCCTACCAAGCTCAATCTGAGTCGTGCTGTTCCAAACCTTATTATCACAAAGAGTGGCACCATCATGTTGTTTTACAGCGATAAGACTAGGCAGTGGGAAGTCTTTTTTGCAGATAATGAAATCAACATAGATTATCCGTTGGGGTGCAGAGTATTTACACTTTCGTAATCCTTTTGTGTAATCTATGTACCGTAAAAGCTCAGTCTTATGACTGGCTTTTTTTATTTTTTATACAGTAGAAAACCCTTGACTTTTGTGCTATAGTGTACCCATACAGCACCACTGCCCATCCACCGCTCTGACCGGCTGTCTTTTTCCTTATTCCACCTAATTTCTTTATTCATTATTATGATGCCATCACTTAACCAATTCACGACCAAGGCCAAAGAGTCGATTAAGCGGGCTCATGAACTCGCAATCGAACGTGGTCAAAACAATGTTTCTACGCTGCACCTCCTCGCGGCGCTTTTGGTGCAGGAGGAGTCCAACGTCCTGACACTACTCGAGCGACTTGATGTCGACACTATATTGCTCACTGACTCGGTACTCGAACGTATCGAAGGAGGGGAGAATGCAACCACTGTTGCGCCCTCGTACCAGATGTTCCTCACCGCCGATCTCGCACAAGTGATCGAAGTGTCGCTCAAGGTTTCGAGTGAGATGAAAGATAACTTCGTCTCCACAGAACACCTCTTCGTAGCGCTCTTTGATGTAACCAATCAAGCAAGTGAACTACTTGGTCAGTTTAAAATAGATCGCAGCGCGCTCGTGCAAGCGATCCAAGAGTACCGCACCAACAAAAATACTGATACAGGATCCAATAAAAAGATGCGTATGCTCATGAAGTTTACCCGCAACCTCACGACACTCGCGCGTGAAGATAAGCTCGACCCTGTGATCGGACGAGACACTGAGATTATGCGTATTATGCAGATTCTCTCTCGTCGCACCAAGAACAATCCGATACTGCTCGGAGAGCCTGGTACTGGTAAAACTGCGGTGGTAGAAGGTCTTGCGAACCGCATTGCAAAAGGTGATGTGTCAGAAAGTCTCAAAGATAAAGAAATTGTTTCTCTTGATCTTGGTGCACTGCTTGCAGGTACCAAGTACCGTGGTGAGTTTGAAGAGCGACTCAAAAATATTCTCAAGGAAATAGAACGTGCAGAAGGAAAGATTATCTTGTTCGTTGATGAAATACACACTCTAGTAGGCGCAGGTGGCGCAGAGGGTACTATGGATGCTGCCAATATGTTGAAGCCCGCACTTGCTCGAGGAGAACTTCGTGCGATCGGTGCGACCACGCTCAAGGAGTATCAAAAATATATTGAAAAAGATCCTGCACTCGCGCGACGGTTTCAGCCGGTATATGTCGAAGAGCCATCTCCAGAAGATGCAATCGCAATACTTCGCGGACTGAAGGAAAAGTATGAGCTCTATCATGGCGTACACATCACCGACGATGCATTGGTTGCTGCGGTAACACTTTCGACCCGCTATATCACCAACAGGTTCTTGCCAGACAAGGCGATCGATTTGCTTGACGAAGCATCATCAGCGCTTCGTATGACGCTCGAGAACAAACCAACTGTACTCGAAGAAGCACATCGCAAGATCATGCGACTGGAAATCGAACGTGAAGCATTGCGCAAAGATGTACAAGCTGGGGCAAAAGTTGCAAAAGAGCGTATCAAAGATATTGAAATAGAAATAGCCAATATCAATGAACGCACCAAGGAGCTTGAAATGAAATGGAAACATGAGAAATCAACACTTGCAGATATCGGTAAGATCAAAAAAGATCTCGAAACACTGCGCATAGAAGCAGAGGGAGCAGAAGCTCGAGCAGATCTCGGGCGCGCCGCTGAGATACGGTATGGTCATATTCCAATGCTCCAAAAAGAACTTGAAACCAAGTCTGCAAAACTCAAGAAGCTTCAAAAAACTCGTCGCGTCCTTAAAGAAGAGATCACTGAAGAAGATATTGCAGAAGTTGTCGCACGATGGACAGGGGTACCACTTATGAAAATGCTCGAAGAAGAGCGTGAGAAACTTGCACATATGGAAAAAGAGCTCCATCGACGAGTGGTGGGACAAGACGAAGCAATCGAAAAGATTGCAAACGTAATCCGTCGCAATCGCGCAGGTATCGGGGATCCCAATCGTCCGATCGGTTCATTCCTCTTTCTTGGTCCTACTGGTGTGGGCAAGACCGAGCTCACCAAGACACTTGCAGAATGTTTGTTCAATGATGAAAAAGCACTCATCAGAGTAGATATGAGTGAGTACATGGAGCGGCATAGTGTATCGAAACTGATCGGTAGTCCACCAGGCTATGTCGGCTACGATGAAGCAGGGCAGCTCACTGAGAGTGTTCGACATCGACCATATTCAGTTGTACTGTTTGATGAAGTAGAAAAGGCACACCCAGAAGTGTTTAATGTCCTGCTCCAGGTACTTGATGAAGGGCACTTGCGTGATGCCAAGGGGCGACTTGTGAACTTCAAAAACACGGTCATCGTGATGACAAGTAACATAGGTAGTCAATTTATCGAAAAGATGGAAACAATCGGTTTCCATAATCACGATGAAGCAGGTGAGTACACCCATATGAAAGAAAAAGTGGAAGGAGCGCTCAAGGACTACTTCCGACCAGAGTTCCTCAACCGTATTGACGAAATCGTGGTGTTTGATATTCTGTCGCAGACAGCTATCAAAGAAATCGTCAAACTTCGTACCGACATTGTACTTGCGCGCCTTATGGCCAAGGGTATCACTGTCGAGATAGGAGATGACGTGCTTTCATATCTGGCTCGTGTCGGGTATAATCCGCACTACGGGGCACGACCCCTGAACCGTTTGATTCAGACCAAAATCTTGAATCCGGTTGCAACTCGCATCATCGCTCGTACAATCGAGGAAGGTGATCGGGTTAGTGTTTCAATGAAAGATGCTGATGAAGTTCTCATAAGTGTCCAACATACTAAAAAGAAACGCACAAGTTCTTTTCCACGTTCTAGTAAAGAAGCACACGCTTCGTAGAACGACACCTCCCTATGTTGGGAGGCACGCGTCGGTGGTAGAGTGGTCAATTACATCAGACTGTAAATCTGACGCCTTCGGGCTACGCAGGTTCAAATCCTGCCCGGCGCACAAAAATATTTTACCAAAAAACATCCCACAGGATGTTTTTTGGTGTGTAGGGTATGTTGTCATTTCTTGACTTATGTGGTTATATCAGATCAAATCAAAAACATTTAACAATGAAAAAACTTGGAACCTACATTGGTATCTGTGACTTTATGTCGCAACAAGAAGTATTTGCAATGCTTGATGCATTCAAAAATTACAAACACTACGGTATTAAGCTTATGATCGGTACAATGACAAGTTTCAAGGTACTAAATAAGCAGGAAACAAAATGGACTGACATATTTCCAAAGGTGGAAGCATTGAAATACATATTCAGTGCCAAAAGTGATTACGCCATAAACTGTATTCACTATGCCGACTATGGCAAAAACCCGGGCTTAGCAGAAACACTACGGCAAGTGGTTGTATATTGTGGTCCTGGTCTGGATGCGATTCAATTAGATATGATATGGCCTGACCCAAAAGAGCTTGAAAAGTTTCAAGGGTTTCATCAAATACCGATTGTTTTACAGGTTAGTCAAAAATCAATGGAACAGTGTGATAACAATCCTGTTGTTGTTGCAGAAAAGATTAGGCGTGAGTACGGTGGTCTTATTTCACATGTATTGTTTGATTGTAGTATGGGTAAAGGTATACCGATTGATGTTTCAAATATTGTTCAGTATATTGAAGCCATGAAAAGTTACACATCAGGTATAGACATTGCAGTTGCTGGTGGTCTCGGGCCTGGTACAGTGTACGATGTCGAGCAATTGATCAAGCAGTATGGCGTTAGTATTGATGCTCAATCAAAATTACGTACCAGTGGAAACAACGAAGATCCTATTGATTGGGACCTTGCCAAACAATATGTAAATGATGCGATGGCATGCTATCTGTAGTACAAAGCTTATAAGTCCCCTTTATGGAGGGGGCTTTTTAAATACTTGATTGGTGATAGTATGTGAGTA
Organism: uncultured Candidatus Saccharibacteria bacterium; assembly: GCA_964432275.1. GTDB lineage: Bacteria > Patescibacteriota > Minisyncoccia > Phycocordibacterales > UBA9973 > UBA4124. The sequence continues at coordinate 44,953 of CAYSMH010000004.1, forward strand.
TATGAAAGAAGACAAAATATATCTCTATGGCAAGCACGCACTTCGTGAGGCGCTGGTGGCACGTCCGGCTGCGGTGTCCAAGGTATTTCTTGATGCTAATGCTGCACATGATCCTGAGATCATCGAGCTTTTGAAAAAGGTAGGGATCACCCCAAGCGCAATGAAAGGAGGAGATGCCGCACAGAAAGTGGGAGGTGATGCTGTACACCAAGGCGTGATCGCAGTGATCAACCCCGAGAAACTCTACATCTCGCTCGACGATATGCTCGCACGTGTCGATATGAGCACCAACCCATGCTTTGTACTACTCGACGAGCTCCATGATCCACACAATGTCGGTGCGATCATTCGTAGTGCTGCAGCATTTGGTGCAAGTGCCGTGCTCATGCCTGAACACAACCAGTCTCCGGTCACCGGCACGGTGATCAAGACATCTGCAGGAATGGCATTTCGTATACCGATCGTACGCATAGGCAATGTGAACCAGACGATCCGCACACTCAAAGACTCTGGTATGTGGGTCTACGGACTCGTGATGGACGGCACTACACCACTGGCACAAGCACAGTTTGATACGCCGACACTGATCGTGGTGGGTAACGAGTCTACTGGTATTCGTGAAAAAACACTTGAGCTCTGCGACGTAACACTCACCATACCTATGAAGCCTGAATGCGAGTCACTGAACGCATCTGTTGCTGCATCGGTCGTGATGTACGAGTGGTGGCGGGTAAAATAAATATCCGGCATCTCTGCTGGATGTAAATTTAATGGAAATCTATCCCATCTCTTCCTGATAGATATTTTAGACTGATGATTACATACTTTTCATATGATAATTTTTCTCAACCCTATAGTAAACACAGTCTTTGTCAACAATGTCTTTTCTTGCTAGGATAGGGCAATGGAATCATCTCAAAAAGTAGTCACTCGCTTTGCACCGAGTCCGACAGGGTTTGTACATATAGGAGGTATACGTACTGCACTCTATGCGTATCTCTTGGCACGTAAACACGCAGGCACATTTATTCTTCGTATTGAAGATACGGATCAAGGACGTGTTGTAGAAGGATCGCTTGAACACATTCAAGAATCTCTCAGGTGGCTAGGACTCGAGTGGGATTTTGGTCCCGACAAACCTGGATTATTTGGGTCATGTATTCAATCAGAACGTCTCGATACATATTTACCATTTGCGCAGAAACTTATTGAAAAAGGTCTCGCGTACCCTGATCCGTATACTCCAGAAGAAGTCGAAGCATTTCGACAAAAGGCTCAAGAAGAAAAGAGACCATTTCTATACCGTGATCACCGCCCAGAAACATTTGGTGTTTGGGATGGTAAGACAGCACTCCGATACAAGGTCCCAGAGCTCAAACGATATGAATGGTTTGATGAAGCACGAGGCAAGCTTTCTGCAGGACCGGAAGCGCTCGACGATATCATCATCATAAAAGCCGATGGATTTCCAGTATACGCGCTTGCACACATTGCCGATGACTACAACATGGGTGTAACGCATATCCTTCGCTCAGATGAGTGGATCTCGAGCGTTCCGCGCTTTATGAGTCTCTATGAATCACTTGAGGTGGCACCTCCAATACAAGCAACACTCCCGCCAATCTTGCGCGATGATCGTACTAAAAAGCTTGGTAAACGTGACGGTGCAAAAGATGTACTTGATTATAAAAAAGAAGGGTATCTTCCAAGTGCACTGCTCAACTATCTCGCGCTCATTGGGTGGAATCCCGGCACCGAACAAGAATTGTTTACACTAGAAGAATTGATACAAGCGTTCTCTATTGATCGTATCCAAAAGGCAGGTGCAGCGTTTAATGAAGAAAAACTTCAATGGTTTAATCGTGAGCATATGAAAAAATTATCAAGTGAAGATTTTTGGACACACGCACAGTCATGGATCCCAACAGGTCTTGATGTGGCTATGTTGAAGAAAATCGAACATTTGATTCGTGATCGCAGTAGCACATTTGGTGATATCAAGGCATTATTTGATGCAGGTGAATTGGAGTATTTCTTCAAAGATCCAATGGTAGATGAGACCATGCTCGTATGGAAGCAAGACACACCTGAGAATGCAAAAACTCATATTGCAAAAGCAAAAGAACTGCTTAGTAATATTTCTGAAAGTGATTGGAATAGTGAAAAACTAAAACAAGTACTAATGTCATATGCAGAGCAGGTCGGTAAAGGCAATGTGTTATGGCCCGTGCGCGTTGCATTGTCAGGTAAAGAGAAATCCCCCGATCCATTTGAAATCGCACAGATCATAGGAAAAGAAGAAACACTCAAACGACTATCAATGTAGAAGAAACACAAATTCCCTCGTGAGAGGGAATTTGTATCGTTGAGAGCCATGTCGATGTATCATCAGAACCTTCATCAGAATCAATGGTATGTACAAATGTACATACTGTTCTGATAGACCTATAGTATATCAAACCTTTTTTTATTTCGTAAACCCAACTATCCACAGAGTTGACCGGACAGATATTCCTGTGGTGGTATTGAATACCAAAGAGCAAAAGTATGAGAATACGTATATACTATACGCATTAGTAATCAATACAGATAGTTATGCAGATTTTATTTTTAATCGGACGAATACTTCTTGGGGGATACTTCCTCTACAATGGCATTGGACATTTCAAAGGATTGACTGGGATGACTGGGTACGCAAAGAGTAAGGGTGTACCACTTGCGAGAGCTGCGGTTATCGTCACCGGTGTTATGCTCACACTCGGTGGTCTCACAATCATTGCCAACAGATATGCGATACTCGGAATGATACTTTTGGTAGTATGTTTGATTCCTACTACATTCATGATGCACCGTTTTTGGAAAGAGTCCGATCCTATGGTTCGCATGGGCGAAAAGATCAACTTCACCAAAAACCTCGCACTCATCGGTGCACTGATCTTGCTTGTATCTATCGGATAAGTAAGTCGCTGCCGTTGACGGTAGCTGAAAAAGTGTGTATAGTGGTCCTGAAAAATATTGTATATGCTTAAATATAATAACCTTCACGATCGTCTGACAAAGATACTCATTGTGATTTTCTTGGTGCTTGGACTCATTATTTCATGTAACTATACACGTAAGAAAATAAAACAAGAACGTGCCCAACTGTTGGGCACGTTTTTTATTTTTTCTTCAAAGTTTCTATTTCTTGGTAGAGCTTGCTGAGTGTTTCTTGGATACTGTCGAGTGTCTGTGCTTCTTTTTTCTCGAGCTTACGATCTTCTTTGTAGTCTTTTTCATGTTCTTCTTCGATGTCCTCGATATCTTCCTGGATCTCTTCGACATCCTCAGCAATATCCTCAATTTCTTCTTGGATATCTTCCACATCCTCAGCGATGTCTTCAATGTCGGCAGTATTTTTGTTCACTGACATTTGGATAAATATAGAAAGATAAATCGCCTCGAGAGAGACGATAGTGGTGAGCACGAGCAGTACTCGTTCAAACGGGATGCCAAATGCGGGGAGGATAAATGCCGACACAAACAGTATCGTGTGCGTAATCAATGACGGCATTGATCCTATCCATTTGGTCGCGCGAGCCGCACCTTGCTCGAGTTTCAGTTTGTTTTTAGTAGATAGTGCCATGATGTATATGTTGTACCATGGCAGCTATAGACAGGGCAACCGGAGGGTTGCAAAAAATACCCCCTCGTGATACAGTTTTCCCACTATGGCGTCACAAGAAAATCTCGTAAAACTCGTAAACAAGGAAACCGGGGAAACATACTGGTCTACAAAGAACCGTAAGAAGCTCGCTGATGTGAAGCTCAAAATGAACAAGTACTCAAAGAAGCTCCGCAAGGTCATCGAGTTCAAGGAATCAAAGAAATAATCAAAGTAGCCCAATCAGGGCTATTTTGCTATAGTGGGGAAGTTAAAATAGGGAAATAAAGGGCGATTAGTTTAGTGGTAGAACGAAGGTCTCCAAAACCTTTGGTGAGGGTTCGATTCCTTCATCGCCCGCAACGGTATATGCATTATTGGAAAGTGCAGATAAAAATCTTTGGATAAAGATATGCACCAATAGATGTAGGTAGCTTGAGATCAATTGTTTGAGTAATATTAAATTTTGACTTGTTTAGTATTTCTTCCAGAACAGTATATTCAGAAGTATACATGATCAATACCCCGTTTGGTTCCAAGGTTTCTTCACAGTAGTGTATGAATGACTGATACAGTTTCCCTAAATCTTCACCTTTGGAAACCTGCATGCCGAATGGTAGATCAGATGTGACTACGTCAAATTTTCCAAGATCGGGCTTCTTGAATATGTCGGCAGTCTTGAGATGAATCTTTTTTATGAATCCTGCTTTCTTGATGTTGGTAACTGCGAGCGCATTAGATTTGCCATCGATATCAAAGCCAAATAGCTTGAGATCAGGATTCGAGATTGCTGCTTCAATCAAAAGCGTGGCGCTGCCCGAAAAAATATTGAGGTACGATGTTTTGGTATCTAGCTTACAAAAAGTATTCATCGCATAGGCAATAGTAGGATTGAGACCCCCTTTGATATTGGCGACTTTGTACATACGCAAAGAAAGCGGACGGGGGGTGAGGCGAACGCCGACTTCCCAGATATCCGCTACCTTACCAATAGACACTTCGAGGTCTGCATCTTCTGCGACAGTGACCTTGAATGTCTCTGCAATAAATCGCTGGATCGCTTTAACTTCTTTTGATTGAGTGCCCGCACAACTCAATTTGTATGATTTGAACGAGGTAGTATTTACTCGTAACACTGTATCAATTATACCGCCTAGTATCGCTTTATGTTTCGATATGAAGTGAGGGTTGAGCTCTGCCTCGCGTCTAGTAATGTACACATTGGTAACACTTCGAAGATTCATGAGAGACTGCAGATCATAGATGGGGCGTAGGTAAATAGCCTCGAGGTTCTGTTCTACGACTTGTAGATCTGGGTACGACGCAAGTTCGTTCAAGACTATTTGGTTGAGTCCAGGGACAAAGGTAAGTTTTATGACGTCATAATCCATAGTTGCCTCATACTAGCTTATTTTGCATATTTCTTAAACCAGGTGCGCTGCCGCTTCGCATAGTGCCATATTGCCATTTCGAGTTGCGCGAGCATGTCTTGTTTTGAAATTTTGTTTTGGAGATAGAGCGCGAGGTAGCGGTACTCGAGCCCGAGAGCTTCGAGCCGTTTCCATGACATACCTTGGTCGTGAAGCCGCTCCACTTCTGCAACCATTCCTGTTTTCATACGTTTGAGTAGTCGGTCATGAATACGCTTTTTGAGGATATCATCAGCAAAATCCAGATAGTGCCACTCGATGTCGTACTGTTTGTTTTGTTTGAGAAGGGGAACTGCGCCGAGCTCTGTTGCGATCTCTATGGCACGAATGAGACGAACTTTGTTTTGCTTGTCGATCAGAGTGTATCGTCGAGGGTCGAGTTTCTCTAGTTGTTTCGATAGTGCTTCAATGCTTTTCTTTTCTAATGTTGCACGAAGTTTTTTATTGGGCTTCACACTTGGAAATACGGTGTCGCAAATGATCGCGTCGATATAGAACCCTGTTCCTCCACATACGATCGGCGTTTTCCCTTTTTCTAAAATGGTTTTGATAGCGTTGCGTGCGAGTTTCTGATACTGCGTCACGGTAAATGCGCGCTTGGGATTTGCAACATCGAGGAGGTGGTGGGGAACACCTTTCATTTCTTTTTTAGTTATTTTGCCACTTCCAATATCAAGCCCTGTATACACCTGACGTGAGTCGGCAGAAATAACCTCACCGTTTATTTTCTGTGCAAGAGCTACCGCAAAGTCAGATTTGCCAGTGGCGGTGGGTCCGCAGACGACGATTATTGTTTGCGTTGTATTCATTTGGTGCCCGAAGAGAGACTTGAACTCTCACACCTTGCGGCATACGCACCTGAAGCGTACGTGTCTACCAATTCCACCATTCGGGCATATTTTTCTGTGTGCCGGAAGAGAGACTTGAACTCTCAAGGGATTGCTCCCGGTCGATTTTGAGTCGACTGCGTCTACCATTCCGCCATTCCGGCAATACCCCTTATCTTACAGGGTTTTTTCACCTTTACAAGAGAGAAATAGGAAAATGCTTGACAAATTTTGTAAAGGGTGTATACTATCTTCAAGAACTTTAAAACAATATTGTAAACGCTAAAACTCATCAATGATGAAAAAGCAAAAACAAACGCATGACTCTCCGCAGACGAGAGTAAAAAACAAACTTTCTGTGATAAATTTTATGCTCAATTCAACCGGCAACAGCACTGCCCATAACCGGCGATCCGCAGGAGATAAATAAAAAGCAGGCTGCCTGGTATGATTGTGGCTGAGAGAGATGTCGTGCAGAATGATTTCTATAGCCGCAAAAAACCGCCCCGGCGTGATCCGGTTTCAAGAAGTAAACGAGCCCCGATAAAAATTAATCGGGGCTTATTTTATTTCTAAAAATGTTCCATGCTATTATATCCGTATGTCCGAACTCTACACCAACTCAATTTTCTTTATTGATGTCGACAAGATATCGCCTAACCCATACCAGACACGCAAAGAGTTTGAAGAAGGACCACTCAAAGACCTATCAGAAAGTATTCGCCAGTACGGTGTATTGCAGCCACTTGTCGTTTCTCGAATCGAAACCCCAACACCTGATGGTGGACTCACCACAAGCTACGAACTGATCGCCGGAGAACGACGATTGCGCGCATCCAAGCTCGCAGGTCTCTCGCAAGTCCCTGCACTCATCCGTACCGGAGACGATGCACTCATGAAGCTTGAGCTTGCGATCATTGAGAATCTGCAACGAGAAGATATCAATGCAGTAGAGCGAGCGCGAGCATTTCACAGACTCATGGAAGAGTTTAAACTCACACATACACAGATTGGACACAAGGTAGGTAAGAGTCGCGAGTTCGTTGCAAACACGATCCGCATCCTTATGCTCCCAGAGCATATTCTCGATGCACTTTCAGGGGGTCGTATCAATGAGGGGCATACACGTCCGTTGATGATGCTCAAAGATCGTCCCGAAGAGCAAGATACACTCTTTAAAGAGATCACGATCCGCAAGATCTCAGTGCGCGAAGCAGAGCGTATCGCACGACGTATTGCTGTGGACAAGGTCCGCAAGAAGGAGCTTTTGCCTGATGGTGAGCTCAAAGAGATCGAACAAAAGCTCCAAGAGTCACTCGGGACACGTGTACATATCGAGCCAAGAGAGCAGGGGGGTAAGATAACGATTGATTATTTTACGGCAGAAGATCTCGACACAATCATGAGTGTAATCAATAAAAACGAACACACAGTACCGTCGGCTGTACCTACTGAGGACACTTCGGTTGCAGACCTTGATGACCGTGATCGTCAAGAAGTAAAGAAAGACGAAGAAGATATTGACGAGCTCTATAATATCAAAAACTTTTCGTTGTAGTATCGAGATAGTGACGGATCTTTTTGCGAGCAAAGCTAGTCTTGGCATACTCGAGCCATTTGGTACCAGGGTGCGCATGTTTACTCGTTTGTATCTCTACAATGTCGCCGTTGTGTAGCATATCACCGAGACCGATCATTTTACCATTTGCTTTAGCACCACTTGCGCGTTCTCCGATCTCGGAGTGTATCGCATAGGCAACATCGATAGGGCTTGCGCCTTCGGGAAGGTCAATCACGTCGCCTTGTGGGGTAAATACGAAAATACGGTTTGTGAAAAAGTCGAGCTTGAGCTCCTCGAGAAATCGTGACGGGTCATTGACGACACTATGAAGCTCCTTGAGCTCATCAATCCAGTTGAACTTTTTGCTTTTTGTAATTGCATTTTTTGCAAACTGAGATTCTTTGTATGCAAAGTGTGACGCAACGCCCAGCTCTGCTTCTTGGTGCATTTCGTGAGTTCGGATCTGTAGTTCGACAACCCCATGCTCGGTAATAACAGTGGTGTGTATTGATTGGTAGCCATTTGGTTTAGGAAGTGCAATGTAGTCTTTGATACGTTTTGGGATTGGCTTCCAGAGCATATGGAGTAGTCCAAGTACGTGATAACAATCAGTGATGGTTGGTACAAGCACTCGCAATGCCACGATGTCATAGACAAGCTCAGTGTTCCATTTATACTTTGCAAGTTTGCGGTACGTACTGTACGTGTGTTTGATACGAGAAGAAACAGTGGCGTTGGGTATGTCGAAATCGCGCAATGTCTGCTCGATCTGAGTATGTGCTGAGGTAATCGCACTTTGCGATTCGGGTACCAAATCAGCCATGATAGCGGTCGTGCGTGTGTACTCATCTGGATAGGCGTATGGAAATGCATAATCTTCGAGCATACCTTTTAAATGCTCCATACCTAGTCGTCCAGCGAGTGCGGCGTGTACCTCGATGGTTTCGAGTGCGATGCGGCGACGCTTGTCGGCACGGACGTGCTCAAGCGTCGAAACATTGTGTAGTCTGTCGGCAAGTTTGATGATAAGTACTCGCAAGTCTTCAGCGATCGCTACAAAGAACTTGCGGAGACTTTCGACGTGTCGGTCTACTCCTTGATACTTGAGTTTACCAAGCTTGGTCACACCTTTCACGAGAAATAGTATCGAGTCGCCAAAGAGTTCGCGGATCTCGTCCTCGGTTGCATCGGTGTCTTCGAGTACATCATGCAACAGTGCACCGATGATAGTGTCGATATCCATACCAAGATCTGCACAGTTTTTTGCAACCGCGAGTGAATGTTCAACGTAAGGCTCGCCACTGTTGCGT